>DATETD010000215.1:0-5298 GCA_035283885.1 Rhodocyclaceae bacterium | reverse complement strand
GTTCGGATTGTTCGGGGACGAGCAATAAATGCGGCGCCGATTTCGTCGAGTCGCGCACCTTGCTCGGAACCACAGCGACGAATCGTCATGTGGAATGCACCGATTGTCATAATCCGCATCGCGTGGTGAAGTTCAATCGATTCTCGGGCGCGGCGGGGGCGCTGAACGGTACGCCGGACAGCTCGGCGACGCACCAGCATACCGATGCGTCGGGCTTTAAGCATATGAATGTCGCGTCGGGCGTGTTGAGAGGAATATGGGGGGTGGAGCCGAGCTACACCGGCGAAAAGTTTATGGATGGGCCGACGGGCTATACGGTGCGGCGCGGCGATCCGGGGAGCGGCACCGTGACCGACGATCCGACGGCGCTGACCACAGGGCTGACCAACGCGACCATGGACACCAAGGACTATGTCACCAGAGAGTATCAGGTCTGTATGAAGTGCCATTCGTCCTATGGCTATGGTGCGACGCCGCCGGATTTGCGGGCCTCCGCCAGCCGTAAAGGCTTGACCGCCAGCGGCACCAACGGTCTGACCAAATATACCGACCAGGCGCGCGAGTTTCAAGCGCCCACGAATCATGCGGACGAGGGTGCTACCGTCAATCAAGGCGTAGAAGGTGGGGCGCATACTTCGTTCGACACTCAAAATCATCGCTCTTGGCATCCGGTGATGCGTTCGACGGGCCGCACGGCGGCGAAGCGCGGCATCACCGCGACCAGTGCGTTCAAATTACCGTGGAGCAATGCGGTCGGCTATCAGACCATGTATTGCTCCGATTGTCATGGCTCCGCCACCACGGGCAACACCGTGATTCCCGATACGGTGAGTTCGGTGCGCAATCCATGGGGGCCGCATGGATCGAGCAAGCCGTTTATCTTGAAAGGCGACTGGACCAAAGATGTTACCCAAGTGACGGCGATGTGCATTAAATGTCATAGCCCGACCAGCAACAGTGCTTTCAGCGGGGCGAATAAAGGCAACTTGCATAATTACCATATCAATCGGGGCAGTTTGACCGACATTCAGTGCACTTGGTGTCATGTCGCGGTGCCGCATGGCTGGAAGAATCGCTCGCTCTTGGTGAACCTGAACGACGTCGGACCGGAGGCCGAGCCGACGTTATGTCCGAATGGCGGTTGCGAGGTGCGCATGGGAACGAGTTCGACCCGAACTTCTGTCGATTACTACACCAAGCCGCCTTACTATCTCGAAGCCAAGCTCAAAATCCGCAATTTCGGCACTAGCGGAAGTTGGGCGTTGTCCGATTGCGGTTCCCTGAATATGGCGACGCAGATTCCACCGACGAATAACCCGAGCAAGACAACCAACTCGACCAATACCGGTCTGAATTACATGAAGGAAACCGACGGTGGAGTTTGCTTCAATCCACCGTAATGCGCGCGAAAAGTCGGCGCTGGCGCGACGGATAAGCGCGATGCAATTGATGCACGCTTTGGCCTCGTTGCGTTTGACCTTGGTCGCGATTGTGGCCTTGGGTGCAGGAAGCGCCTGGATCGCCGTTCGTCCCGAGTCGAGTGCGTTTTCCGCGCCCTTGATCGTGCCGTTGTTGGTGCTGGCGGCGAATTTGTTGGCGGCCTTGGCGACGCACGCTACATTCAGGCGGCAAAGCGCTTTATTGGTATTTCATCTATGCCTTTTGGCTTTAGTGATTTTGGCGGCGCTTTCTCGATTGACGTATTTGAAGGGAACGGTGGAGCTGGGCGAGGGCGAAGCTTTTCAGGCGCTTAACCGGCAAGAGCACGGAATATGGCATCGCAACGCGTTGCCGCAGGTGCGTTTCGTCAACCGGGGTTTCGTTATCGATTATCTACCTGGAGTAAAGCGGAACCGGACGGTCAATCGGGTCGTCTGGTGGGACGACGATGGCGTCGAGCGCCAGGGTGAAATCGGCGATCAAACGCCGTTGGTGGTGCGCGGCTATCGTTTTTATACGACGTTCAATAAAGGCTTTTCGGCGCTGATGCGTTGGGAGCCGACGCAAGGCCCGCCGGTGGTCGGACGACTGAATATGCCGAGCTATCCGCTACATGCGCAAAATCAAACCAACGAGTTCCGTATCGAAGGCTTGGATAGCGCGTTGTGGCTAATGCTCAAGCTCGACGATAACTTGATCGATCCGGAGCGGGTCAGCCGTTTTCGCTTGCCGGATCGGCATGAGATCGTACTGCGGGCGGGAGAGCGGCAAGCCGTGTTGCAGGTCGGCGAAGCGTTGACCTTGCCCGATGGGCGTCTGCGGTATTTGGGGCTGAGTACCTGGATGGGGTATTCGGTGTTTTACGATTGGACGATCCCGTGGCTGCTGGCGACGTCTATGGTGGCGGTGTTGGCCTTGGCCTGGCACTTTCGGCTGAAATTCGCGGCCAAGCCTTGGCGGCCCATTTAGGTTGATATGATTTTTGTATTTATTGAAAAATCGTGGCCAACACTTCAAGGCGCGTCGTTTGCGTAAAATCGCGGCGGCGTCGAATTATGGGGAGCTCGGCCTAGGTGGCGGAATAAGCCACTACGATGTTCCGCCTTCGCTCGTTGCGCCGCATCCACTGGTTATATTCGCATGAATCCATTACTTGAGCATCTCAATCCGCCGCAACTCGCGGCGGTGACTTTACCTGCGGCGCATGCATTGATCCTGGCCGGCGCCGGTTCGGGCAAGACCCGCGTGCTGACGACGCGCATCGCTTGGCTGCTGTCCAACGAACATCTCTCGCCCGCGTCCTTGCTGGCCGTGACCTTCACCAATAAAGCCGCCAAAGAAATGCAGGCGCGGCTGGCGGCGATGTTGCCGTTCAACGTCAAGGGCATGTGGATCGGCACTTTTCACGGCTTATGCAATCGACTCTTGCGCGCCCATTATCGCGAAGCCGGTTTGCCGGCGCTGTTCCAGATTCTCGATGTCGGCGATCAACAGGCGGCGGTCAAGCGATTGATGAAGGCGATGGAGATCGACGACGAGAAATATCCGCCGCGCGAAGTTTGCCAGTTCATCAATGCGCAAAAAGAGCAGGGCTTGCGCGCGAATGCGGTCGAAGCCTGGGACAACTGGGCCAAGCGGCGCGTGGAAATCTATACGGCGTATGAAGAGCAGTGCCGGCGCGAAGGCGTGGTGGATTTCGCCGAACTGTTGCTGCGCTGCTACGAACTGCTGGAGCGCAACGAGCCATTGCGAATGCATTACCAGCAGCGCTTTGCGCATATCATGGTGGACGAATTTCAGGACACCAATAAGCTGCAATATAAGTGGTTGAAATTGCTCGCGGGCGGCGGCGGGCGGCTGTTCTGCGTCGGCGACGACGATCAGTCGATCTACGGTTTTCGCGGCGCCGATGTCGGCAATATGCGCGATTTCGAGCGCGAATTTAAGGTCGAGCATCTGATACGGCTGGAGCAAAATTACCGCTCGCATGGCAATATCCTGAACGCCGCCAATGCGATCATCAAGAACAATAGCGCGCGACTCGGCAAAAATCTCTGGACCGACGCCGGACAGGGCGAGCCAATTCGCGTGCACGAATCCTATTCCGACGCCGAAGAAGCGCGCTGGATCGCCGAAGAAGTGCGCAATTTGGCGCGCGAAGGCTACGCTTTGGCCGAAATGGCGGTGCTGTACCGCAGCAACGCCCAGTCGCGCGCCTTGGAGCATGCCTTGTTCAGCGCCAATGTCGCGTATCGCGTCTATGGCGGTTTGCGCTTTTTCGACCGCGCCGAAATCAAGCATGCCTTGGCTTATCTGCGGCTGATCGCCAATCCGCACGACGACACCGCGTTTAGCCGCGTGCTGAATTTTCCGACGCGCGGCATCGGCGCGCGCAGCCTCGAAGCCTTGCAAGACGTCGCCAAGGCGCAGACGTGCAGTCTGCATGCGGCGATTCCGCAGTTGAGTGGCAAAGCCGCCGCCTCGATCGGCGCGTTTGCGCGGCTGATCGAACAGATGCGCGCCGCGGCGCAGCGTCCGCTACCCGAGTTGATCGAGCATGTGATTCTGCTGTCGGGGTTGCGCACCCATTACGAAAACGACAAGGAGAGCAAGGACAAGCTCGCCAATCTCGACGAACTCGTCAATGCCGCGATCAACTTCGTCGGCGAATCCGGCGAGATCGACGCCTCGACTAGCGACACCGGCGAATTGGGCGCCGATCTCGCCGCCTTCCTCGCCCATGCCTCGCTCGAAGCCGGCGAGCATCAGGCGGGCGATGGCGACGATGCGCTGCAATTGATGACGGTGCATTCGGCCAAAGGTCTGGAGTTCGGCGCGGTGTTTGTCGGCGGCATGGAGGAAGGCTTGTTTCCGCATGAGAACGCCATCGCCTAGCCGCAAGGACTCGAAGAAGAGCGCCGCTTGATGTATGTCGCGGTGACGCGCGCGCGCCGCAGGCTTTACCTGAGCATGGCGCAGATGCGTATGCTGCATGGGCAGACGCGCTTTCCCTTGCCGTCGCGTTTTCTCGACGAAATTCCTGCCGAATTACTGAAATGGCTTACGCCGCGCCGTCAGGGCCAAGGCGGCTATCGTCGCGAATCCGTCCCGCCAGCGCCGACTTTTGCGCCGACCTTGCCCACACCCGCCAAGAAGCCGGTCGACGGCGAGTTGCGCGTCGGGCAGAAAGTGCTGCACGCCAAATTCGGTCAGGGCGTGGTGTTGAATAGCCAAGGCAGCGGCGCCGATGCACGCGTACAGGTCAACTTCGGCGCTCAGGGCGTCAAATGGCTGGCGGTCGCGATCGCCAAATTGGAGGCATTATGAGTAAAGCCATCGTCAATGGCATCGAAGTGCATTACGAAGTCGACGGCAGCGGCCCCTGGCTGACCTTGGCCCATGCTTTGGCGTGCGATTTGAGTTTATGGGACGAATTCACGGCGGCGCTGCGAGATCGCTTTACGATACTGCGCTACGATCTGCGCGGCCACGGCGCCAGCGGCGCACCGCCCGGCCCCTACGATTTTTCCTTATTTACCCATGACTTGATCGGCTTGCTGGATCATCTGAAGATCGAACGCACCGATTTTCTCGGCGTGTCGCTCGGCGGCATGGAGGAGGGCTTGTTTCCGCATGATAACGCCATCGCCGAGCCGCAAGGACTCGAAGAAGAGCGCCGCTTGATGTATGTCGCGGTGACGCGCGCGCGCCGCAGGCTTTATCTGAGCATGGCGCAAATGCGTATGCTGCATGGGCAGACGCGCTTTCCCTTGCCGTCGCGTTTTCTCGACGAAATTCCTGCCGAATTACTGAAATGGCTCACGCCGCGCCGTCAGGGCCAAGGCGGCTATCGTCGCG
>DATETD010000214.1:0-3124 GCA_035283885.1 Rhodocyclaceae bacterium | reverse complement strand
GCAGACCGGCCTGCAAGGCATCGCCGAGCAACGCGTCATCCTCGACCAGCAACACTCTCATTATCCGCGCCCTTCCTTTCTTTATACCCGGTCAGCATCGCTGCGATCAGGTTTTCGCGATGCAGCACGCTACCGACCGCCACACCGCACAGATGGATCGCCACTACGGTCAGCATTCCATACGCAAAAGCTTCGTGCATTTCCTCCAACGCCTCGCCTAAACGATGTCCGCCGAATTCCCGATAGAGCAGCCAACCGCTCAAGGCCGTCAGCGCTCCCAGTCCCAGCAGCAGAAAGATCGCGATCGCGCCGAGCGGATTATGCCCGACGAAATGCTGCGGCTTGCCCGCTAGAATCGATTTTACATAGTCGATAATCGCCTGCGGCCTGGGCCAAAACTCGCTGAAGCGCGCATACCGACTGCCGACCGCGCCCCAAAGCAAGCGGAACGCCAATAAACCGGCCAAAGTATAGCCCGCCGTCACATGCAGATCGCGCCAGCGTTCCGACTCCGACGTCAACATCGCGACGCTGAACGCCAGCGCCAGCGACCAATGGAAGATGCGCGTCGGCGCATCCCATACTCGTATTCTCAAGGAATTCACCATCGATTCGTTCGCCATGATATCTCCCCTTTCAACGCGGAATTGCTATCGAATGTTCGCCGAAATCGCCCGCCGCCGCCTGCTTATGGCAGGCGCCGCAATTCGCCGCCGTTTTGATCGAAGGACGACGCCATGTCGCCGCATCGATCTCCCTATGCTCTTTGACGAAATGGGCGGTTTCGCTAATCCGCAGCAGCGGCTTGCCTTTCGCATTTTGCGTCGACCGCCGAGCGGCGTTCTGCTGCAAAAAGTCGGCGATGGCGAGACGGCGTTTGTCGTCCACGCTCGCATCGCTGCCGAAATGCTTATTCAAGCCGTCCATGAGCGCGCGCCAGGACGCCGCATCGAGCATCTGCGGCGGGAAAGCGATATGGCACGAACCGCATTCGTCGCGATACTCCGGACTCGACGGCGCACGCCATTTATCGTCCGCCTGCGCCGGCGTCGCCGACAAGATCGCCATCGCCAACGTTATCGTTAATTTTATTCGCATATCCGTCCCCTTACGATGTTTGAGTGAGCAGCCATGCCAGCACATCGGCTTTTTCCTGCGCATTGCAGACGCGACCGACGACATCGTTGCAGTTGCGCCGGAACCATTTATCCACCTTGGCGGCGTCGGTAAAGCGCTCCGCATTGGCGCTCGGCGCCAAAGGCATAATCGGCTTTTGGGTGCTCGCATGCTTGCCGGTTTGCACCGGACGCTCGCCATGACAGGTGCTGCAACTCCAGTCGTTGCCGTGACGCGCCTTGAAAAACTGCGCGCCACGCGCCGCCGACGCGGATTTGCCGGCTTCCTGCTCGAAGCGCGTCAAAAAATCGCGCGGCGTTTGCGCTAGCGCGCTATGCGTCAGCAGTATCGAAATAATGGTAATCGGGTATCGCATCTCGCTCTCCTGGGGGAATACGGAGCGTATGATGCGCGAGGATTCTTAAGGCGAGCTTAAGATTAAGGCCTCGGTCGAAACGGAGGGGCATACGAGCCGACGTCGACGAAATTCCGCGTCGATTGGGATCTATCGCCATAGCGCCATCGAGCGCTCGCCGCAGTCGGCCCCTCGCCGTCCCGCCAGCGCCGACTTTCTCGTCGCCATCGCGACATGGCTAGCGCGCCAGCAAAATCCCCATGCCGACCGCCGCCGTCAGCACCAGCCACAGCAATCGACGCAACGAGCGCACTTCCTGGCCGAGCCGTTCGACTTCCACGCTCGGCGTCGGCGCGACGGCGAGCGTCATGACTTGATGCGCCAGGCGCGGCAAAGCCGGCAAGATCATTGCCCAACTCGGCACTTCGCGCTTGAGGTTATTCTCCAAGGCCGCCCAGCCCATTTGTTCGCTCATCCAGCGCTCCAGAAACGGCTTGGCGGTTTTCCATAGATCGAGATCGGGATCGAGTTGGCGTCCGAGTCCCTCGATATTCAATAAGGTTTTTTGCAGCAGCACGAGCTGCGGCTGAATCTCAACATTGAAGCGGCGCGAAATCTGGAACAGGCGCAACAACACGCGACCGAAGGAGATTTCCTTCAACGGGCGGTCGAAAATCGGTTCGCATACCGTGCGTATCGCCGATTCGAATTCGTCGACGCGTGTATTCGCGGGCACCCAGCCGGATTCGATATGCACTTCGGCAACGCGCTTGTAATCGCGGCGGAAAAACGCGACGAAATTCTGCGCCAGATAGTTCTTGTCCATATCGGTCAAGGTGCCGACGATGCCGAAATCCAGGGCGATATAGCGCCCATGCGTCGGGCCGTCGGTCGCGACGAAAATATTGCCCGGATGCATATCCGCATGAAAAAAGCCGTGGCGGAACACCTGGGTGAAGAAGATTTCTACGCCCGAGCGCGCCAGACGCGGGATATCGACGCCCTTGGCGCGCAATTCGTCGGCCTGGGAGATCGGCGTGCCGCGCATGCGCTCCATCACCATCACGTCGTGGCGGCACCAATCCCAATGGACTTCGGGCACCACCAGCAGATCGGAATCGACGAAATTGCGCCGCAATTGCGAGCAGTTCGCCGCTTCGCGCATCAGATCGAGTTCGTCGTGCAGGTATTTGTCGAACTCCGCCGCCACTTCGCGCGGCTTGAGGCGGCGACCCTCGACCCACAAGGATTCGAGCAGGCTGGCGCCGCTATGCAGCAAGGCGATATCGTGATCGATGACGGTGCGGATGCCGGGCCGCAGGATTTTGACCGCCACCTCGCGCCCGCCGTCTTTTTCGTGCAGTTTGGCGAAATGCACTTGCGCCACCGACGCCGAGGCCACCGGCTCGCGGCTGAACTCGGCGAACACCTGCTCGACCGAGCGACCATAGGCGCGCTCCAGTTCGGAGATCGCCAACTCCGACGAGAACGGCGGCACATGGTCTTGCAGCTTGGCCAGTTCGTCGGACAGATCGGACGGCAACAGGTCGCGCCGCGTCGACAACACCTGGCCGAATTTGACGAAGATCGGCCCCAGCGCCTCCAGGGCCTGACGCAGCCGCACCGCTCGCGGTTCGGTGAAAGGCCGACGCC
>DATETD010000213.1:0-8257 GCA_035283885.1 Rhodocyclaceae bacterium | reverse complement strand
CACCGCAATCCACAATCGATTCATCGCTCTGTTCTTCCGTCGTTCGCCTCCAGCAACCCCTGCCAGTTATCGCGTGTTGCCACGGTGTACTCGGACTCAGGATAGGCCGTCGTCCAGTCGGCAGGCGCCTTGACGCGTGCGCTGGGCGACCATTTGCATTCGAAGGCGCAAAGTCGTCCATCGCGATCTTCGATGAGGTCGATCTCCTTCTGGTCGTAGGTGCGCCAAAAATAGAAACCCGTTGGCTGGCGGGCGTTGTCGGCACGCTTGACACGTTCCATGACGAACCAGTTCTCGAACAACTCGCCCACATCGCCGCGCAAGGCCAGCGGAGTGAAATTGCGAATCAGGGCATTGCGCAGGCCGATGTCGCAGAAGTAATAGCGGGAGGTCTTGGTCACTTCCTTACGAAGATTGCGCGAAAACCCCCGGATATTTACCAGGACGAACATCTTTTCCAGGATATCGAGATAGCTCTCCACGGTGCGCTGGCTCAATCCCAGCGATCCGGCCAGTTCCGACACCGCCACTTCACGACCGATCTGGTGGGCCAACAGGATAAGCAGATCGACTACTTTCTTTGGCTTCTTGACCTGTTCGAATTCCAGTAAGTCGCGATAAAGGTAATGGTTGATGTAGTCGTAGGCGTACTCTTCTCGTTCGCGGTCGCTTTTCAGCATATGGACGCGGGGATACATGCCAAAGCGCAACATATCTTCCAGCGCCGTGTGCGGTGAGGTGAGGCGGTATTTTGGCGCAAGCTCCTGCCACGACAGCGGGTGAAGGTGAAAGGTGCGCGCCCGTCCGGTAAGCGGCTCGGCCAACCGATCGGCCAGCTCAAACGAGGCCGAACCGGAAGCGATCACCGTGACAGGCAAATGATCGACCAGAAGCTTGATGGTCAGGCCAATGTTGTCGATGCGCTGGGCTTCGTCGATAAACACAATCGGGGCGTTGCCGATCACCCGCTTCAGGTGCTCGAGTTCATGCTTTGCAAGCAGCGACTGGATATACAGATCGTCGCCGGTGAGCGAGAGGGCATCCGGCGTGTTGGCGAGTAAATCCCGTACCAGCGTGGTTTTACCCGCTTGGCGCGGCCCATAAATAATCACCGCCGCACCAGGCTGGCCGGGTATCTGGCTCAGTTGGTCGAGAATGGGTTGTTTGAGGGTGCGCTCGAGCATGGCTCTCAGCCCTTAACTGGTTAATGTGCAATGCTATCAGTTTTAGTAAATTAAGCAATACTTATTTGTTTCACGCCTAAGCTTATTTCGATATCGCCAGACCATCGGTTTGGCGACGAATATGACTGCAACCTCGCGCGCGATCAACCGAAACCGCAAACTCGTGCAGATATTGCGGCATGATGCTGCTCGACACCGTTGCCCGGCTTGTCCAGTCCGCTACCTGGCGCCGACTTTTATCGGTCGCGCCGGATACGCTAGTAGCCTATAACGCAACTTACTGCGTAGCGTCGGCAGACTTCCCGGTAGGTAGATTCCTGAAAATCGCCTACGCTATAAACTTCAGGAGATCGTTCATAGGGTTGGTCGGTCGATATGGCTAGCTTAAGCATTTCCCAGAACACTATCGGTATTTCCAGCGCACGCGGCGCAGGGACGGCTGCGACCAAAACGTCGCAAACTACACAGTCGGCAAGCGACAAAGCATCGAACACGTCCGCCACATCCACTCAAACGCCCCGCGAGCTGACCTTGGAGCAGCGACGTCAAGTCAGCGAACTCAAGCAAATCGACCGTGCAGTGCGTGACCATGAGCAGGCGCATATCGCCGCAGGGCACGGCGTCATCACCAGCGGCCCCAATTACAGCTTCACCTATGGCCCCGACGGCAAGCAATATGCCATTGGCGGTGAAGTGGGCATCGACACCTCGCCGGAAAGCGAGCCGGAAGCCAATATCGGCAAGGGACAGCGCGTCCAGAGCGCCGCCTTGGCCCCGGCAGAACCCAGCCCGCAAGACTATCGCGTCGCCTCGGTCGGCGCTCAACTGGAAGAACGCGGCCACGTCGAACTCTCCGACCGGATCGCTGCCGAGCGTGTCGAAAGAATGGCGCGACAAACTCGCGCGCGCGAGGAACATGCAAAAGTACGCCAAGAAACCGCGCCGATCCCAAACGATAACGTCGTTACGCCGGCGCCCTCGTCCCCCCAGGAAGACGAAGCGCTCGCCCCCGTTCGCTTAAGCGACGCCACCCGTCAAGCATTGGCGCGCGCTTATGTGCTGGACACATTCGTCGATAAGCCGCGCGCCATCAATCTCCTCGCTTAAACGCTGAAAACTAAAACGCATATCCGTGCGAATGCTATACTCCGCGCGCGATTCGGTGAGGACGCGGCGCATACGCCGTCCTCTGGGAACACGGTGCGGGACGATGCTTTAACCCAAGGCCGTGGCGGGCCCGCCGCTGTAAGTGGGGACGAAGACTGCAAACAGCCACTGAGCAAGCTCGGGAAGGCGCAGTCGGAGAGCGATCCACAAGCCAGAAGACCGACCGATCGAGTTCAATGGCCGGACTGCGCGCCGTAGCGGATTGGCATTCCGGCTGCGACCGCGCGCTCCTCTTGAAATGGAAGAATCGGATGCATTCGCCTAGTTTTAGCGTTCCCCCCGTGGACCGCCGTCGTCAAACCGAGTTTCAAACCCTGATCGACCGCAAAACCAAGCCCCTCGGCAGCTTAGGACGGCTTGAAAGTCTCGCGCTGCAATTGGCGCTGATCCAAGACACGCCTACGCCGCAACTCTGCCAAGCGCATATTCTGGTGTGCGCCGGCGACCATGGCGCCGCCAAGGCCGGAGTTTCGGCTTTTCCCCAAGAAGTCACCTGGCAGATGGTCGAGAATTTTCTTGCCGGGGGGGCGGCGATCAACGTATTGACGCGCAGCGCCGGCCTGTCCTTGCTCGTCGCCGATGCGGGCGTCGCCCACGATTTCGGCGCGCGTGCGCAATTGCTCGATTGCAAAGTCGCGCCGGGAACCGCCAATTATCTCGAAGGCGCGGCGATGAGCGCAGAACAATGCGCCAAGGCGATGGAACATGGCGCCGCCGTAGTGCGACAATTGCACGCCCAAGGCTGCAATCTGCTGGGCTTCGGCGAGATGGGCATAGGCAACACGGCTGCCGCCTCGCTGATCACGCATTGCCTGAGCGGCGAGGCGCTGGACGATGTCGTCGGACGCGGCACGGGTTTGGACGATGCGGGCTTGGCGCGCAAACGTAGCCTGTTGGCGCAGGCGCTCGCACTTTACATCGGCCCGCGCGACGATGCTTTAGCCGTGCTGGCGCACTTCGGCGGCTTCGAAATCGCCATGTTGAGCGGCGCGATGCTGACCGCGGCGGAATATGGCATGACGCTGCTGATCGATGGCTTTATCGTCACCGCCGCCTTGCTGGCGGCGCAGCGCCTCGCGCCGTCGATACTCGACTATTGCGTCTTTTCGCACCGTTCGCACGAAGCCGGTCATCGCCTGCAACTGCGCTTTCTCGGCGCGGAACCGCTGCTCGATCTGGATCTGCGCCTCGGCGAAGGCACCGGCGCGGCGCTCGCCTACCCGCTATTACGCGCCGCGTGCGCCATGCTCAATGAGATGGCCAGCTTCGAAGCCGCAGGTGTCAGCGATAAGGCTTAGCGTGAAGCTCCTCGTGCGCGAAATCGCCGCGTTTTTTGCCGCCGTGCGCTTTTTCACGCGCGTGCCCGTCCCGGCCTGGGTCGGGCATTCGCAAGACCAGCTCAACCATGCCGCGCGTTACTTCACATTGGTCGGCGCATTGGTCGGCGCGGTCGGCGCTTTAACCACCGAACTGACAGCCTTATTCTTACCGGCCTCGCTGGCGATTCTGCTCGGCATGGCGGCGACGATATTGATGACTGGCGCGTTTCACGAAGATGGTCTCGCCGATGCCTGCGACGGCTTCGGCGGCGGTTGGGATAAAGCGCAGGTGCTGACGATCATGAAGGATTCGCGCATCGGCAGCTACGGCGCGATCGCCGTCGCTTTGGCGCTGATGATTAAATTCAATGCCTTGGCCGAAATCGACGCCGTCGCGCCAGCGCCGAGTTTGGCGCTGATCCTGATCGCCGCGCACGCCGCCTCGCGTCTGACGCCGGTACTGCTGATGCGTTGGCTGGATTATGCGCGCGAAGACGAAAGCGCCAAATCGAAACCGCTGGCTCAATCGATCGACAATCGCGGCCTCGCCTTGGCCGCGTTTTGGGGCCTGACGCCCTGCCTGCTGCTGAGTCCCGAATTGGCGCTCGGCGCGCTAGTCGGCGTCGCACTGACGGCGCTTTTATGCGCACGCTATTTCAAACGGCGCATCGGCGGCTACACCGGCGACTGCCTCGGCGCCAGCCAGCAGTTGTCCGAACTCGCGTTCTATCTTTTCGGCATCGCATGCGCCTCCATCTGATCCGCCATCCGCCGCCCGAAGTTGCGCCCGGCGTATGCTATGGCCGCAGCGATCTGGCGTTGGCCGAAGATGCGCAGATCGTCGCCGCACGCTTGCGACCCTTGCTGCCGACAAACGCCCCGGTCTATAGCAGCCCATTGCAACGCTGCCGACAACTGGCAGACTGCCTGCATCCGGCGCCGCAATTCGACCGGCGACTGATGGAAATAGATTTCGGCGTCTGGGAAATGCAAACGTGGCAGACGATAGGACGGGATGCGCTCGACGCCTGGGCCGCCGACCCGAGCGGTTTCGCGCCGCCGGGCGGCGAATCGCCGCGACAGTTGATGCAACGCGTCGCGGAGTTCTATCGCGAGATCCACGCACAATCCATCGTCGAAGCGACCGCCGAAGTCATCGTGGTGACTCATGCAGGCGTGATGAAAGCGCTGCACGGCCTGCATCGCGGTCTATCGAACGCGGAATGGATGAAACTTTCCTTCGATTATGGCAGCATCGCCTTACTTTAACCTCACGGGATTGCGCTATGAAAATCGCCACATGGAACGTCAATTCGCTCAAAGTGCGCCTACCGCAGGTGCTCGACTGGCTGAATGCAATGCAACCGGACGTACTTTGCCTGCAAGAAACCAAAATGGAAGACAAGGCCTTCCCGGCGAACGAATTGGCGGCGGCGGGCTATGTCGGGCTCGCGCATAACGGGCAGAAAACTTATAATGGCGTGGCGATCCTGGCGCGCACAGCCTTGCTCGACGTCGCGCGCGACCTGCCGGGATTCGACGATCTGCAAAAGCGCGTGATCGCCGCGACGATCCAAGGCGTGCGCGTCGTTTGCGTCTATGTACCGAACGGCCAAGCGGTCGGCGAGGAAAAATACGCCTACAAACTACGCTGGCTGCATGCCTTGCAACAGTGGCTGGACGGCGAATTGCAGCGTCATCCCGAACTGGTGTTGCTCGGCGATTTCAATATCGCCCCGGCGGACGAGGACGTGCATGACCCCGAAGCCTGGCGCGAGCAAATTCTATGCAGCAGCGCCGAGCGCGCCGCCTTGGACGGATTGCTGCAACTCGGACTCATGGATGCGTTTCGACTCTTCGAACAAGCGCCGAAAAGCTATTCGTGGTGGGATTATCGGCAAATGGGCTTCCGGCTGAATCGCGGCCTGCGCATCGATCATATCCTGCTGTCAACAGCGCTGGCGCCGCGCTGTCGCGCCTGCGCGATCGATAAAGCGCCGCGCCGCCTGGAGCGGCCTTCGGACCATGCGCCGGTCTGGGCGGAGCTGATCCGGCCATGATGGACGAGTTGCTGAAGCTCTACCCGGTACTGGGTCAGCTCGACGACGACCTGCTGGCGCGCATTGCCGCCTCGTTGCAACGGCTTGAATTTCGAGGCGGAACGATGATATTCGACTAGCGCCAACCCTGTCGCGGCTTCCCGTTCATCCTGACGGGCGGCATCCGCGTCATCAAGGCGGCGGCGAATGGGCGCGAATTGCCGCTGTATCGCGTCCTGCCGGGACAAGCCTGTCTGATCACTTCAAGCTGCCTGCTGGGGCATGTGGATTACAACGTGCGCGGCATCACCGAGGGCGACACATCCGCCGTCATACTGCCGCGCCCCTTGTTCGACGAACTGCTCGATCGCCCCGCATTCCGCGACTTCGTGTTCGCGCTATTTTCGGAGCGGATGGCCGAATTGATGCAACTGGTCGAGGAAGTCGCCTTCCGCAAACTGGATCAACGGTTGGCGGCGCTGCTGCTCGGCAAAGGCCGCTGGGTGCATGCTACGCATCAACAACTGGCCGACGAACTCGGCAGCGTGCGCGAAATCGTCAGCCGCCTGCTCAAAGGCTTTGCCGAACAGGGCTGGGTCAAACTGGGACGCGAACAAATCGAAGTGCTCGACGCCGCCGGATTGCGCCGCCTCGCTGCGGTAGGCTAGCGATGTTGCAAAAGTCGGCGCTGGCGGGACGGCTAGGACACACTCAGGTCGGTGAACCTTGAAAAAGCAGTTGTCCACGAAAGGCACGAAAAGCACGAAAATAATCAAAGGCATGCTTTCCTTTTGGCTTTCACCCGTCGGGTGAATAAGTTCCCGATGCAACCGATTGTTTTTGTTCGTGTCTTTCGTGTTTTTCGTGGACAACAGAGGTTTTTAGGATGAACGACGCGCGCTGGCGCAAAAAACCGCCGCCCTCGGCAGGGCTCGCTCTTCGTCGTGTGCAGCGCCTGAGTCAATGGGATAATAGGCCCGTCTTCACTCACCTGCTCACAGAAAGTCGATCATGCCTTCACTCAATCTCAGCCGCCAGGAAAACGTCTTCGTCCTCAGCCTCGACAATTCCGCCAAACAAAACACCCTCACCGACGACGTGCTCGACGAATGGCATGCCGCATTGGACGAAGTCGAAAATTCCAACGGCAACGCAGCGCTGGTCATCACCAGCAGCGACGCCAAAATCTGGAGCAATGGCATCGATCTGGACTATGTGATGGGGAAAGGCGGCGAAAATTACCTGCGCAATCACTTCGTAGGCCGCGTCGATTCGCTATTGGTGCGTCTGGCGTGGTTGAACTTGCCGACCGTCGGCTGCATCACCGGTCACGCCTTCGGCGGCGGCGCCTTGATCGCCTCGACCCTGGACTTCCGCACCATGCGCGCCGATAAAGGTTTTTTCTGCTTCCCTGAAGTCGATATCAAGCTGCCATTCACCCCGATTATGCAAGCCTGCGTCGACCTGCTACCCGGCGCGGCCTTGCGCTGGGAAATGGCGCTCACCGGTAAGCGCGTCGGCGGCATCGAAGCCGCCAAGGGCGACATCGTCAACGCCGCGCTCGACGAGGCCGCGCTGCTGCCGACAACGATGGGACTGGCCGCGCAGCTGGCGCAAAAAGACCGCACGACCTACACCGTCATCAAACGCAACTTCCGCAGCCAATGGGCAGCCTGGCATGCGGCGGGCAAGCGTTAAACGAAATAACCATGGCCGGGCTAGGACAAATCAACGTCAGTTATTCGGAGCAGGAAGACCGTCTGCTGTTGCGCGTATCCACGACCGACGCCGATGAAATTCGCTTATGGCTGACGCGACGGCTGACGTTTGCGCTATGCGCCGGGCTGGATGCGATCGCCGATGCGCAACTCAGCGGCATGGCGCCGAACGCTGCGCCGCTACGCGACGCCATCAAGGAATTCCATCGCGAGCGCGTGCTATCCGAAATGGATTTCAGCAGCCCGTTTCAATCGCAGGCGACTAGCTATTCGCTCGGCGAAGCGCCGCTGCTGGTCGTCGGCAGCACCTTAGTCAACGGCGATATGACCCAATGGGGGCTGACCCTGGCGGATGGCCGCTGCATCAATCTGTCGCTGCCCGCAAAATTAATGCAAGGCGTCTATAAAATGCTGACCGACAGCATCGATCGTGCCGGATGGCGCAAACCGCCGCATGAGCAGCCTCAGCCCGCCGCCGCGCCGAATGCAAAGGTTTGGCACTGATGTGTACCACCTGCGGCTGCGGCGCCGACGAAGTCCGACTGGACGACGGTCATAGCTCGATGATGCCGCGCCATGCGTCGGCGCAACGCAGCTATGCACCCAAGCCGACGGCGAGCCATTCCCATGCCCATGGCCTGAGCGAAACGCGTAAACTCAAGATCGAACAGGATATCCTGTCGCAAAACGACGCCTATGCCGCGCAAAACCGACAACGGCTCGCCGCACAAGGGATTTTTGCACTCAATCTGCTGTCCAGTCCCGGTTCGGGCAAAACCAGCGTGCTGGTCAAGACCATTGCGATGCTGCACGGCCAGACGCCGCTGGCG
>DATETD010000212.1:0-21319 GCA_035283885.1 Rhodocyclaceae bacterium | reverse complement strand
CGCCCAAGACCAAACCCGCCGCCAACAATCCCCAAGATAGCGCCACGCTTAATGGCGCGTGACGGCTCGCCGCGACGATAGCCCCAACCAGCAGCACCGGCGCGGGCCATGTCGTCCATTGCATCAAGGTAGTGAACGCGCCGAAGTACGTCGCATCCCCGACATCCCACAGCATTCCCGGCGCTAAAGCGACGAGCGCCGGCAATGCGCCGAGAGCCAACAAGGCCGCCACAGGCCGCGGCGGCGGCGCGGAAACCTGCGGCGGCAAACAGCATAACCAAGACAGCATCATCAACAACACCAGGCAAAACTGCCACACATGCCCCGCCGCCCAGAACAGGGTTTCGAAATACGCCAGCCCGGATGACTCCGCTGGCATAACGACGGCGACTCGCGCCAACAGCGCCACGGCGCACAGCAAACACAGCGCCGCCAGCCACAGCCCCCAATCCAGCGTGGCGCGATAAAAGTCGGCGCTGGCGGGACGGATAGCCGCAAGCAGCATGCCTCCGGCTTTAATCGACACCGCCACGCCATACAGCGCCAAGCCCGCCAGAAACCACGGGGTGTCCAGCACCGGAATATAGTTGCTGGTTATCGGCGCAACGGGCCCCAGGAGCGGCGAACACGCCATCGCCAAGGCGCCCAAGGCGCCCAGCCACAAGACCAAGGTATCGAGCCAACCCGGTTCGCGCCGCGCCGCCGCCGTCCACAACACGGCGGCGAACGCCATAAACCACACCCATTGCGATAGATTGACGTGCAAAGTCAAGGCAATGCGATAGAAGGGCGCGCCCGGAAACAAGACGCCCAAGGCCGGTACGCGCGCCAAGACGATCAGAATCGCAAACACGCTCGACGCGGTCACCGCCAAGGTCGCGAGCAGCAGCCAGGCGCGCGCATGCCGTTGCCTTGCCGCCGACGCAAACTCCAGTCGATAGTTCGCGCCCGCCACTAAGGACATGGCACTCAATAACTTCCCGATTTGTTCCACATGGGGCGGGCGCGCTGCGGCGTTGTTCGTCGTTGCCATAACTCGTTATGGCGCCTCCTCACGCCTTGCATCGCATCCCGCCGCATGTGTCCAAATCGGGAATTTATTTTCGGCCATATCCTAAACCGCCCCTTTATGCGGCGAAGTCGAGACGAACGGCACGCCGAAAAAGGTCAGGAAGGCGAAGACGAACACCGCCAAAATCATCCACGCGCCGACGACCGGCGTGGTTTTCATCGTCAAACGCCAATGCAAGGCGAACGCCAGCATGATCCAGGTGATGAAGGACCAGGTTTCGAGCGGATCCCAGGCCCAATACCGCCCCCAGGCGTCTTGCGCCCAAATCGCCCCCGAAATCAGCATCAAGGTTTGGAAAATAATGCCCAACGCCATAAACCGATACGCCAGATCGTCGAGCCGCGCATCCGACGGCAAATCGGCCAGACGCTCGCGCACTATGCCGGCGCGGCGCAGCAAGATCGTGCCGGCCATGCCGACCGCAATCAGCACCGTGCCGAGAAACACCTTGGACAAGCTGACATGGATATACAGCCACGGCGTGCGGTAGGTCTGCGGAAAATGCCCCTCGTGGGTGCTGGTCAAGGCCATCCAACCGAGCAAGATAAAAATCAACGGCATCACCACCGCCGCCGTCGGACGGATCGAGGGATAACGCCAATACGCCAGACTGAAGATCAGCGTCAAACTCCAAACATTGCTCGACAACACTTCGAAGAAGGTAATGAACGGGCCATGGCCCAAGCGCTCCCAGCGCAAGCCCAAGGACACCGTATGCAGCGCCAATCCCAGCAGCAGCAGCCCTAGGACAAAGCGTTCGGGCTTTTTCTTCAGCACCACGCCGAAAATCGCCACCTCGCCCGCCAATACATACGCCACCACGGCCACCCACAACCAACGCAATTCGATCAGTTCCATAGATACACATTCGGCACGTTGAAGCACAGGCGGCGCATCATAAGGAGAGACCCGGACTTAGGCAAGCCCAAATTTCGGTGCGCGCGCCGTAGCGTGGAAGCGCCGCTGAAAGTCGGTATCGATGAGACAATCCGCATCATGACTACGAATTGCCGCCGCGCCCTTGTCCCACACGAACTCGTCATCCTCCATCTTTCGACGGCGGCGATCGTGCTCGATAAACCCGCCGGCCTATTGACTGTACCGGGGCGCGGCCCCGACAAAGCCGACTGCCTGTCGAGCCGCGTGCAAACGCAGTATCCCGATGCAATGATCGTTCATCGCCTCGACATGGCGACGTCGGGCGTGGTCGCAATGGGACGCGGCCCTGACTATCAACGCGAACTCAGCATGCTTTTTCAGCAGCGCCTGGTCGAAAAACGCTATGTGGCGGTGGTCGACGGGCGATGGACGCATGCCGCCGACGGCGAGATCGACTTGCCGATTGCGGCGGACTGGCCCAACCGTCCGAAGCAGAAAATCGACCTTATCGCCGGACGGCCCAGCTTGACGCGCTATCGTCTACTCGAGGTCGATACGACGAACGACAGTTCCAGAATCGAGTTGTCGCCGGTGACGGGCAGAACCCATCAACTCCGTATCCATCTGGCGGTCATCGGCCATCCGATTTTGGGCGACGAGTTGTACGGTACGCCGCAAGCGCGAGCGAAGGCGCGGCGCCTGATGCTGCATGCGTGTTTTATCGAATTTGCGCATCCCGACAGTCGGGAAACGATACGCGCGACATCCGCGCCGCCGTTTTGACGGATCGCTACGCAAGCCGCATCGGAGGCGCTCAGAGTATCATCCCTGCGCCTACGGTGTTGTTGGTCGAGTCGTCGATCACGATAAACGCGCCGGTCGCACGGTTTTCGGCATAGGCATCGACGCACAAAGGCTGCGCCAAGCGGAACGAGATGCGCGCGATATCGTTCATCGCCAGCCGTTCCGCCGGCATTTGTTGCAGCGAATTGATGTCGAGGCGATAGCCGATGCCGCCGACCGCGGCCTTGGTTTCGCGCGTGGTTTGGCGAATGACGTATTTGCGTTGCGGATCGAGCGGGGTTTCGCTGAGCCAGCACAGCATCGCGTCGATTTGCCGTGTCACCCGCGCCGACTTTTCGCTGCCATCCTCGGCACGCACGATCATATCGCCGCGCGAGATGTCGATTTCGTCTTCGAGCAGCAACGTCAGCGATTGTTCGGGCAAGGCGCGCGGCAGCGATTGGCCGTAGAGTTGAATGTCCTTGATGCGGCTGCGGCGTTGCGAGGGCAGCACCATGATTTCGTCGCCGACCGCGATTTCGCCGGATTCGACGCGGCCCATAAAGCCGCGATAGTCGTGCAGCGCCGGATCGTCGGACTTTTGCGGGCGGCAGACGTATTGCACCGGGAAGCGGAAGCGTTCGTCGCGCTCGCTATGCGCGGCGGGGGTATTTTCGAGAATATCGAGCAGCGTCGGGCCTTGATACCAGTTCAGCGGCTCGCCGCGCTCGACGATGTTGTCGCCATTGAGTGCGGACAGCGGGATGAATTTCACGTCTTCGATGCCGAGTTGCGCGGCGAAGTCGAGGTAATCCTGGCGTATCCGTTCGTAGATGGCTTGATCGTAATCCACCAGATCCATCTTGTTCACCGCCACCAGAATATGCGGGATGCCGACCAGATGGGCGAGGTAGGAATGACGCCGCGTTTGCGTCAGCACGCCTTTGCGCGCGTCGATCAGGATGATCGCGAGATTCGCGGTCGAGGCGGCGGTGACCATGTTGCGTGTGTATTGCTCATGGCCGGGGGCGTCGGCGATGATGTATTTGCGGCGACCGGTGGTGAAGTAGCGGTAGGCGACGTCGATCGTGATGCCTTGCTCGCGCTCGGCTTGCAAACCGTCGGTCAGTAAGGAAAGATCGACGGCGGCGAGGCCGCGGCGTTGCGAGGTGCGTTCGATCGCGACCAGGGTGTCGGCCAAAATGGTTTTGGTGTCGTACAGCAGGCGACCGATCAGCGTGCTTTTGCCGTCGTCCACGCTGCCGCAGGTGAGAAAGCGCAACAGGCCGTTATCGATAAGCGGTGCTTGGGCGGTCATCAAAAGTATCCTTCTTTTTTGCGTTGTTCCATCGAGGCATCCGACGTCTGGTCGTCCAGCCGCGTAGCACCCCGCTCGGTGATGGTGGTGGTGGCGGTCTCGGCGATAATGGCTGCCACGGTGTCGGCGTCGGATTCGACCGGCGCGGTGCAGGTGATGTCGCCGACGGTGCGGAAGCGCACGCGCATTTCTTCGACCACGTCGCCGGGCTGGGCCGGGGTGACGTCGGTCACGGGCTGCAACAAGCCGCCTTTGCGGATCACCGGGCGCTTATGCGCGAAGTAGATCGACGGCAGTTCGAGTTTTTCGCGTTCGATGTATTGCCAGACGTCGAGTTCGGTCCAGTTCGAGATCGGGAAAGCGCGAATGTTCTCGCCCTTATGGACGCGCGCGTTGTACAAGTCCCAAAGTTCGGGACGCTGGTTTTTCGGGTCCCACTGGCCGAATTCGTCGCGGAACGAGAAGATGCGCTCCTTGGCGCGCGCTTTTTCTTCATCGAGGCGTGCGCCGCCGATGCAGGCGTCGAAACCGAATTCTTCGATGGTTTCGAGCAGCGTGACCGATTGATGTTTGTTGCGCGATTCGTCGGCGGTTTTGAGCACCACGGTGCCGCGTTTCATCGAGTCTTCGACCGAGCGCACGATCAGGCGCTCGCCAAGTTCGGCGGCGCGCCGGTCGCGGAATTCGATCACTTCCTGGTAGTTATGTCCGGTGTCGACATGCACCAAGGGAAACGGGAAGCGTCCGGGACGGAAGGCTTTTTCGGCGAGGCGCAACATGACGATAGAGTCTTTGCCGCCCGAGAACAGCAAGGCCGGGTTGGAGCATTGTCCGGCGACCTCGCGCATGATGTAAATCGATTCGGATTCCAGCCAGTCGAGATGCGACAGCGTGGTGTGGGACGATAATGCGGTACTCATTTTACGAAGAACTCCCTAGTTTCTTAATCCCAGAAAAAGCAGTTGTCCACGAAATACACGAAAAGCACGAAAAGAATCAAATACATATCGTTTGCTTGACGCCCACCCGATGGGTGAATGGATTTTTTGCGCAACCTATTGTTTTTGTTCGTGTCTTTCGTGATTTTCGTGGACGGAGGATGTTTTTGGGTTAATGCGCTGCAAACGGCCATCGACGAGATGGAGTCCGCATTCTTTGGTTTCCGGATTTTCCCACCACCAGCGTCCGGCGCGCACGTCTTCGCCGGGCTGAATCGCGCGCGTGCATGGGGCGCAGCCGATGCTGGGATAGCCTTGCTCGTGCAAGGCGCTGGTCGGCACGTGATGGGTGCGCAGGTAGGCCCAGACTTCGGCTTCGCTCCAGTTGGCCAAGGGGCTGACCTTAAGCAGGCCGTGCGTGCTGTCTTCGGCCAACTCCATCAGACCTTCGCGCGTCGTCGATTGGGCCGCGCGCAGACCGGTGACCCAAGCGCCTTTGCCAGCGAGCGCCCGTTGCAGCGATTCTACCTTACGAGCATGACAGCAGGCCTTGCGCGCTTCGACCGAGGCGTAAAAGCCATTGACGCCATACTGCCGGGCAAAGGCTTCGACCGATTCGCTGCGCGGAAAATACAGCGCGATTTTGCGCGCGTACTGCTGTTCGGCGCGCGCGATCAATTCGTAGGTTTCTGCAGGCAGCCGTCCGGTGTCGAGCGAGAAGATTTCGATATCGATGGCGTGGCGCCAGATCAAGTCGGTCAGCACCATGTCTTCGGCGCCCAAACTATTGGCGAAGACGACGGGCGGATGTTCATAGGCGACGGTTTGCAGCAGGGTAATCGCTTGGGTGGTCTTTTCGACCAGAATCGAGGCGTCGAACGAGGATTCAATCGAAGTCATAGGGGATCAACTCATACGTTTATGCAGCGCGACGGCGGAACAGCGGCAAGGGCTGGTCGGTCGCGGCTTGATAGGCGTCCGGGAAATCGGCAAAGGCGTTCAACGCATCGCAAGCGTCGCGTCCGGCGGAAATCAGAAAGGCGTCGAAGCCGACGCGATGCAGGTAGAACATTTGGTCGCGCCCGACATCGCCGACCGCGCGCAATTCCTTGCGATAGCCATAGCGTTCGCGCAGCAAGCGGGCGAGCGAATAGCCGCGACCATCGGCGAATTTGGGAAATTCGATGCAGATCAGCGCGAAATGCGCGATATCGTCGGCTAAGGTTTCGACCTTAAAAGTCGGCGCTAGCGAGACGGCTATGGCGCCGCTGCGGCATAGGAATTCCTCGCGGCGCAGCAACCACATCTCGCCGGGAATTATGGTCTGCGCCTCGGGCAGCGCACAGTCGGCAAGGTTCGCGCCTGGCGGCAAACTGAAGTTTTGCCAGGCGTTATCGGCGAGTTGACGGTTTTTAATCAGTTGTTCAGGCATATTCGACCTCTTGGCGCGCAACGTGGGCAAATTCGTTTTTCAAGTAGGCGGCGTCGTGGAAGGGCTGAAGGCCGATGCGACGCACCGTATCGATGAACAGCTCGTCGGCATGGCGCTGCGCGAGATAGACGCCGATCAGGCGTTCGATCACATCCGGCACGTCCTTGGCGGCGAACGAGCGACCGATCACCTGGCCGATGGCCGCCTGATTTCCCTGGGCGCCGCCTAGGGTGATTTGATACCACTCCTCGCCGTTTTTATCCACGCCGAGCACGCCGATGGCGCCGAGGTGGTGATGGCCGCAAGAGTTCATGCAACCGGAAATATTGAGTTCGATCTCGCCGATGTCATGGAGATAATCCAGATCGTCGAAGCGCTCTTGGATCGCGGCAGCGATCGGGATCGATTTGGCGTTGGCGAGCGCGCAGAAATCGCCGCCTGGGCAGACGATCATGTCGGTGAGCAGGCCGATATTCGGGCTGGCGAGTCCTGCGGCGCGCGCTTCTTGCCATACGGCGAACAAGTCGCGTTGCGGCACGTCGGCGAGCACCAGATTCTGCTCGTGCGATACGCGCAGTTCGCCGAAGCTGTAGTCGTCGGCCAGGTCGGCGGCAGCGTCGAGTTGGCCGGCAGAGGCGTCGCCGGGCGCCGCGCCTCGACTCTTGAGCGACAGAGTGACCGCGGCGTATCCCTTAATCTTATGCTCATGCACATTGCGTTCCAGCCAGCGCGCGAAGGCCGGGTGGTCGCGTTGCAAGGCGAGATGAGTTTCGTCTTCGAGTGCGGCGTAAGTCGGGGTGCTGAAGTGACGCGCGATACGCGCCAACTCTTCGGCGGTCACGGTGCTTGGGCCGTCTTTGATCTGCGCCCATTCTGCGTCGACTTGGCGCGCAAACTCTTCGACGCCCAAGGCCTTCACGAGGATTTTGATGCGTGCCTTGAACGGATTGTCACGGCGGCCATAGCGGTTATACACACGAACGATGGCCTCGCAATAGCTCAACAGATGTTGCCACGGCAGGAAGTCGCGCAATTTTTGCCCGATCAAGGGCGTGCGCCCAAGACCGCCGCCGGCATAAACCGTAAAGCCGATCTCGCCGGCGTCGTCGACGACGATTTGCAAACCGATATCGTGCACGCGGATCGCGGCGCGGTCTTCGCGCGTGCCGCTGACGGCGATCTTGAATTTACGCGGCAGATAGGCGAATTCCGGATGGAAGGTCGACCATTGGCGCAATAGTTCCGCCCAAGGGCGCGGATCGACGATCTCGTCGCGTGCGATGCCGGCGAAATGGTCCGACGTTACATTGCGGATGCAATTGCCCGAGGTCTGGATCGCATGCATTTCGACGCTGGCGAGTTCCGCCAAAACGTCCGGCGTATCTTCGAGCTTGACCCAGTTCAGTTGCAGATTTTGCCGGGTGGTGAAATGTCCGAAGCCGCGATCGTAGCGGCGCGTAATATCGGCGAGCTTGCGCACCTGAGCGCTGGACAGCAAGCCGTAAGGAATCGCAATCCGCAGCATCGGGCCGTGACGCTGGATATATAAGCCATTTTGCAAACGTAGCGGACGGAAATCGTCCGTGCTCAACTGCCCGGCCAGATGGCGGCGCATCTGGTCGCGGAACTGAGCCACGCGGGCGCGCACAATGGCGTGATCGATGTCGTCGTAACGATACATGGTAGTGACCTAGGAATGAAATTAGGCGAGAATCAACTTGCCGCCGACCAGCAGCAAGACGGCGGCGAGCAAGGAGCGCAAACCACGTTCCGGCACGCGCGTGGAAAGATAGCTGCCGATGGCGATGCCCGGCAAAGAACCCAGCAACAGATTGAGCAATAAGGGAATATCGACGGTGCCCAGCCACCAGTGACCGAGACCGGCGACCAAGGTCAGCGGCACGGCATGGGCGATATCGGAGCCGACGATACGGCGCGTCGCCATACGCGGGTAGAGAAACGTCAGCACGGTGACGCCCAGCGCACCGGCGCCGACCGAAGTGATCGAAACCAGAAAGCCGACCAGTGCGCCGAAAAACATGGTGAGCAAGGCCGTGCGGCGTTCGCTACGCTCGGTGATGATGCGATGCTGGGCAAAATCCAATAGGCGCTGGCGAAAAACGATCGATCCGGCAGTCAGCATCAAGGCGACACCCAATGCTCCGGTAATGATGTTCGATGTGCCGTGACCATCGACGCCCAAGCGCGAAAGGACGAATAAAGTGATCGCCGCCGCGGGAACGCTACCCATCGCCAAGCGTCCGGTGACATGCCAGTCGATATTGTCGTGGCGGTGATGCACCCAACTGCCGCCGCTTTTGGTAATTGCGGCGTACAACAGATCGGTGCCGACCGCTGTCGCGGGTTTAAAGCCGAAAAGCAGCACCAGCAGTGGCGTCATTAACGAGCCACCACCGACGCCGGTGAGTCCAACAAGCGCGCCGACGATAAAGCCGGACAGGGAGAGTGCGGGGTTGAGTGCGATATCCATAGTGCTGCGCATGCTACCGAAGTTCCATACGTCTGGAAAATACTTACCAACGCTTTTGTTAGAACTTTTCGTTATAAGGTAAAGCGCATGCTGTGTTCGTTACAGTACGTAGCGCGCCAGATCCTCGCTCTTCGCCAAGTCGCCCAGGCGCTGATTGACATAGTCGGCGTCGATCGCGTGAGCTTCCGCGCCATGTCGACCTGCATCGAAAGAAATATCCTCCAGCAGTTTCTCCATCACGGTATACAAGCGGCGTGCGCCGATATTTTCTGTTTTCTCATTGACTTGAAAGGCGATTTCGGCCATACGCTGAATGCCGCTTGGGTTGAAATTCAGCGAAACTCCTTCGGTGGCCAGCAGTGCCTGATATTGCCGCGTCAAACACGCATCGGTTTGCGTCAGGATGCGCTGGAAGTCGTCGACCGAGAGCGAATCGAGTTCGACCCGGATCGGGAAGCGACCTTGGAGTTCGGGAATCAGGTCGGACGGCTTGGCGAAGTGAAACGCCCCACTGGCGATAAACAAGATATGGTCGGTCTTGATCATGCCGTATTTGGTCGATACCGTCGTGCCTTCGACCAGCGGCAGCAAATCGCGCTGCACCCCCTGACGCGAAACGTCGGCGCCGTGGGCTTCGGAACGGCTGGCGATCTTGTCGATTTCGTCGAGAAACACAATGCCGTTTTGTTCGACGTTGCGCAAGGCGGTTGCTTTGACCTCTTCGTCGTTGATGCAGCGTGCGGCCTCTTCGTCGGTCAGGGTTTTCATCGCATCGCGCACCTTCATCTTGCGCATGCGACGGCGGCCCGAGCCGATGTTCTGAAACATCCCTTGAATCTGCTGGGTCAAGTCTTCCATGCCGGGCGGCGCCAAAATTTCCATGCTGGCGCTGGGGGCCGAAACTTCGATCTCGATGTCCTTGTCGTCGAGCTGACCTTCGCGCAGTTTCTTGCGGAATTTTTGCCGCGTGGCGGATTCTTCAACCACAGGCGCCGTCTCGTCGGCGCCGAGTTTGTCGCGCGCGGGCGGCAGCAGCACGTCCAGTAGGCGATCTTCCGCCGCATCCATGGCGCGATCGCGCACCGCGCGCATCGCCTGTTCGCGCGCGCTCTTGATCGCGGTTTCGGCCAGATCGCGGATAATGGTGTCGACATCGCGACCGACATAACCGACTTCGGTGAATTTGGTCGCTTCGATCTTGATGAACGGTGCATTGGCGAGGCGCGCCAGGCGGCGCGCGATTTCGGTCTTGCCGACGCCGGTGGGACCGATCATCAGGATATTTTTCGGGGTGATTTCGGTGCGTAAAGGTTCCTCGACCTGGGTGCGACGCCAGCGGTTGCGTAGCGCGATCGCTACGGCGCGTTTGGCGCGATCCTGACCGACGATATGTTTATCGAGTTCGGAAACGATTTCTGCGGGGGTCATGGCGGTCATTGCAGTCATTGCGGCGTCTTGAATCTTTCGCGTTAATCCAGAATCTCGATCAAATGGTTCTGGTTGGTGTAGATGCACAGGTCGCCGGCGATTTCCAGCGATTTCTTGACGATTTCGGCGGGGGGCAGTGCGGTATTTTCCAGCAGGGCGCGCGCGGCGGACTGGGCGTAGGCGCCGCCGCTGCCGATCGCCACCAGGCCGAATTCCGGCTCCAGTACGTCGCCGTTGCCGGTGATGATCAAGGAATGCTCGCGATCGGCGATCGCGAGCATGGCTTCGAGGCGACGCAGCATGCGGTCGGTGCGCCAATCCTTGGCGAGTTCGACGGCGGAGCGCAGCAGATTGCCCTGATGCTTTTCGAGTTTAGCTTCGAAACGTTCGAACAGCGTAAAAGCATCGGCGGTGCCGCCGGCGAAACCCGCGAGGATTTTGTCGTTATACAGTCGGCGCACCTTGCGCGCCGTGGCTTTGACGACGATGTTGCCGAGAGTGACTTGTCCGTCGCCCCCAATCGCGACTTGCTGGCCACGGCGTACGGATAAAATGGTGGTGCCGTGATATTGCTCCATGGAAATTCCTAGTTAAAATAATCAGATGGTGCGACTGCGCAGTTCGATCGCATCGGCAAACCCCAGTGTTTCGAGATACACCGCCACCAAGGTGGGCAGGCCGACGATGCGAATTTTCTTCCCTTGAGCGATGAGCGTTTTCAGCACGTCAGCCAGACTTTTGGCGCTGATCGTATCGATACGCACCAAATTGAATGCATCGATCTCCACTTCGTCGCGCTGGGCGGCAATGTGCTGTAGCGCGGCAAACTCGGACGGGGTCGCGCCTATCATCTGCCCTTTCAAGCTGAAGCCTGCGGGCTTGGCGGGCGTGTTTTTCGGCGCCAGGGGCGGGCTGGGCTTGCTCGGCAACGGCTCCCACGAAGGCGGAGAAACTTCGAACGTAATCGCGTAATTGACAGCAGCATCCTCGAAGGCCGCCTGACGATAGGCGCTTTTATGCATTTCGAGCAATAGCATCCACATGGCTTCGTTTTTGGGTTCGCCGACCACCAGCCGCTTATCGAGAATTTCGATCAGGTGCTCCGGATGGCCGAACGTGAATTCCTTTTGCGCTTTTTTCAGTGCGGCAATGGCGCGCATCAACAAGGTCGCGCCGTCGTTGGTGACGCTGTCGAGCTTATTCAGATCGATGCGCAGCATAGGTTTGGTTTGGGTCAGCTTCAGTGCTTGCTTCAACACCTCGCCGACGCTGGCGTCCAATGCGCCGGTGAGCGAGATATAGGCCCTACCGCCGCTGGTGGAGTCCATCGTATGCGTCGAGGCTGCGACTTCGCTCGACCAGGCCGGGGGAGATTTTTCGAAACGTTGCGCGAACACCAAAGCCAGACTTTCGAACGCAGAACGTCGCCCCAACACCTGCAAGACATCGAACAACGCACGCCAAACCCGCAAGGTGGCGTCTCCGAGTGCTTCTTTACTTTTGATCGCCGATTCGAGACGGCGCATCGCTTCGAGCTCTTGCCCGGCGGCGTACATTTCGGCAGCCTCGCGCAAAGCCGGCGGCAAGGGCGGGCGACGCGGAGGCGCTATTATCGGGGCTGGCTTGACGACGGCAATCGGAGGGGGCGGAACAGACGGCGGGGCGACAAACGCTTCCGGCTCGCCATCTATAGGTACTAACGACAAAGTCATTGGCGGCAACTTAGGTTCCGGTGTCGCTACAGGCTCCGGCGCGCGTTGCGGCTCCGGCTTGGGGCTGAATGCCCCAGGCACGGTGAAGTCAAGAGAGAACAAATCGTCGTCGTCGGCCACCGATCGATATCATCGAATTATGGATTTCGGAGTATAACTCGCGGCGAGTATTCTTGACGCGGACAAGAGCGGGGAAAGTAGCGCAAACGGCTGCTTGCCTGCGAAAATGGGCGTGCCTGCAATGAAATCGAAGTGCGCTCGCGAAACGTGCGGACGAAGAGCGGCGCCGGCCTAACGACGACCGCTTAAATGTTCGATGCGTTTTTCCAGTCGCGCCAGATCGTCGCGCAAGCGGTCGATGTCCTCGGCAAAGTCGGCGATGGCGGGACGGGAGGCGACGAGGGGTTGCTCCTCGCTGAGATATTCGCCGAAGTTCGCCGCCAGATTGCGACCGGCTTGCCGTTGCTGTCGAAACAGTTCGCCGGCGCCCCGGACGATGCGGTGTGCGGCGATGTCGCCGATCCAGTGCGAGAGATCCTCCTCGATATCCCAACGTAGATTCCGGGCAATAAAGCTCAGCGCCTCGACCAGCAAAGGCGAACCCTCGAATCGCGTCGCATGCATCACCGCATGCAAACCGTGCTGCCTGCCCTGCACGAACAGCCAGGGCGCGGATAAAGGCAGCAGAATGGTCGCCGTCGGCGCGGCGGCGACCGCTGCCGCACTCAGTTGTCCTTGCGCGCCTATCGTCAGCGAGAGTGCGAATAGCGGCGGAGAGCGGATATCGAAACGCTGTCCGACAAACGGCGTCAGCTTGCCGCGCGCCCAGTCCGCCTGATTCAACAGGTGGTTGAGCACCGCCGCCAACGCCGGAGCGGACAGATTCGCCGGCATGGAAAATCAGCTTTGCTGGATACCGGCGATCAGCCAGCCCGTGCTGCCGTCGACGGGTCTGACCAGGTGCCAGACTTCGGCGAACACCTCGGGCGCGGCATGCGCCTCTTCGCGTATCCGTCCGTAAAAACGCACGCTGGCGACATAACGCGAGTTTTCGGTGCTGACATCGAGCAGTTCGGCCTCCAGCTCCATCACATCGGTTTCCTGCGGTTTCTGGCCGCGCTCCTTGTGCTGCATTTGAATTTCGGCGAACATTTCCGGCGCGGTAAATTGACGGATATCGTCCATGTCGCCGCGGTCGTTGGCGGCCTGCAAGCGGATAAAGTTCAGCTTGGCCTGACGCACGAAGCCTTCGACATCGAAGCCCGCCGGAACCTGAGCGGGTGCGCCGCCCGCCGCCAGATAATTGTTGCCAGCCGTCCCGTCAGCGCCGACTTTTGCAGGTTGTTGCAAGGGCGTCGGTTCGAAGCGATGGTTGTTGCCTGACAACGGCGAGCCCGCCCCCGCGTGTTGCAGCGCCGGCGCACGATTGCGATTCATAAACCAGCGAATCGCGAACACCGCGACCGCAGCCAACATCAACATCATGAAGATATTCGCCATGCCTTCGCCCATGCCCAAATGCGAAAACAAGGCGGCCAGACCGATCCCGGCGGCGAGCCCGGCCAAGGGACCCAGCCAACGACTCATACCGGGTTTAGGCGCGGCTGCCGCCGCTCCCGCCGCCGACGTCGGCGCGGTGCTTTGCGACGGCGTCGCCGGTTTGGCCGGGACCGCGGAACCACTCGTCACGCTAGCATCGCGACTCATCCCGGACGACTTTCCTCCGCCCAAACGCTTGGCGTCGGCGTCGAAGGACGCCAATCCCAAACCGATAACTGCGGCAAATGCGGCAATGGCTAAACGCTTCATGGTATTTCCCTTCCTATAAGAAAACGCTAAAGAAAACGCTAAAAATCCGGGTTAAAACTTGTAGCCGCGATGCAAGGCCACCACGCCGGCGGTCAAGTTGAAGACTTCGACCCGCTCCAATCCGGCATGTTCCATCATCGCCTTCAAATGCGCCTGATCCGGATGCATACGGATCGATTCGGCGAGATAACGATACGATTCGGCGTCGTTCGCCACCTTTTTGCCCAACCACGGCAGTAGTTTGAACGAATACAGGTCGTAGGCTTTTTCCAAAGGTTTCCAGACCTTGGAGAACTCCAGCACCAATAGACGCCCGCCGGGGCGCAATACGCGCCGCATTTCCGCCAGCGCTTTGTCCTTATGTGTCATATTGCGCAAACCGAAGGCGACGGTGACGATATCGAAATAATCGTCGGGGAACGGCAGCTTTTCGGCGTCGCACTGCGCCACCGGCGTCACGATGCCCTGATCCAGCAGGCGATTGCGACCGACGCTGAGCATGGCGTTGTTGATATCGGTCAGCCAGACTACGCCGCCGGTCTTATCGGTCGCGCCGACGCGTTGCGCGAACGCCGCGGCCAGATCCGCCGTGCCGCCGGCGACGTCCAACACACGCTCGCCCGGACGCGCCGCCGCGACTTCGATGGCGAATTTCTTCCATAGACGATGCAGCCCGGCGGACATCAGGTCGTTCATCACGTCGTACTTTTGCGCCACCGAGGAGAACACACCGGCGACGCGCTGCGCCTTCTCGTCCTCGTCGACGGTCTCGAAACCGAAATGGGTTTTACTCATTTATGCTTTCCTCCGCAGCCGTGGCCGCCGGCCGGCGGCGGCGTAGCGACATCGCGACTCGCCCCGGCGGCTTCGAGACGTTGCAGATAGTCGTCCCATAATTTCGCCTGGTTGCTGCCGAGATAATACAGAATGTCCCAGGAATACAGGCCGCTGGAATGTCCATCGGAGAAGATCGGGCGAATCGCGTAGTTGCCGACCGCCTCGATGCTGAGGATGGAAACATGGCGTTTGCCGGTTTGCAATTGTTCCTGCCCTGGGCCGTGACCGCGCACTTCCGCCGATGGGCTCCAAACGCGCAAGAATTCCGCCGGTAATTGGAAAACCCGATCGTCGTCGAAACCGATCTCCAGCAGGCGCGATGCCGTATGCAGGGTGATCGTCGTGGGCGTCGGGGTTTCAGGATGGAGTCCGGGCATGGCGTACCTCTGTTGCTAAACGACACAATGGGGGGCGCATCATAACGCAAGCCCAAGGAATAATCACTGAGCGGCTTCCTTGAGCAGGCGCGTCGCCACCGTTTGCAGACGCGCGCCTTCCTTGGCGGTGGCGCCCAGCATATCGCCGACGCGTGCGGCGGCGCGCTCGACGATCGTCGATAGCGCGCTTTCCTGCTGCTCGTTCAAATGCATATGCGAAAAACTCCATTCGATATCGCGTCGTTGATCGTGAAAGATCGCCAGCAACTCGACGCGCTGCATCTGATGATGCTGGTTGATATCGGCGAGAATGTGCTTCAATTCGTCGGCGGCCTCGGTCAGTCGGCGCGCATGAGTCAATCTGCCGAGTTCGACCGCCAAGATGCCCAGACGCATCTCGGCGCCTTCGGCGATCACCATCAATTGATCGCGCAAGCGTCCGGCGCGATCCGCGTCGTTCATCGGCACGCTGACGATCACGGTGAGATTCGGGAAATTGATCGCGACCCGGTCGCGAAACTGAAACAGCCGTTCCATCGAACGTGCATGACCCAGAATCGAAGACTCCAACGGCGAGCACTCGCCATGGGACGAAAAGCAGCAACTCTTCTCCGCTGTGCGCAATTCGAGCAAGCCGGTCAATTCCAAGCTACGCAGCGCGGTAAAAAATCCGTCCGCCAAGCGTTCGACGCTGTCGCAGGCAAACGAAGAGCGCAAGAACGCCAGCGCGACGCCCATTTCGCCCATCGAGGACATGGCGGCAAACGCCGTCTGCTGTGCGTTGCTGGCTTGGTGCGCCAATTGGCGCTGAGCGCCCAACTCCTTCAGCACCTGCTGCGCCACACGCAGCTTGGCCATCAATTCCTCGGGCGCAAACGGCTTGACCAGATAATCGTTGCCGCCCACGCTATAGGCTTTCAGCCGGGTTTCGAGATCGTCATGCGCCGAAATGAAAATTACATGCGGACGGGCATGGCCGGCGGCGCGCACCGCTTGACAGAGGTCGATCCCGTTCATTTCCGGCATCTCGACATCGAGCAATAGGATATCCGGCTCGTCCTTGATCGCCGTCAGACAGGCTTGGGCGTTGCTGAAATCCATCACTTGAAAATCGTCTTCGAGATGAAAGCGGATAATCATGCGCGTCGAGGACTCGTCGTCGACTACAAATACTTTCAGCTTGTTTTCCATTCGATATTCTCCCGATGTTCCGATATTTTTACGTTGGCTTGCCGCTCGCCGCGACGCGCGCGGCAATCGCGGACAACACCTCTTCCAGTGCGGACGCCAACTGCTGCGCCAGTTTCGCCGCACCGGGCTCGTTGGCGCGCGCCGCCTGTTCGGCCTGAAACGCCAATTGTTGCGTCGACTCCGCCAGCAAATTACCCACCGCACCTTTGACGCTATGCGCCAGAAAGGCGAGGGCGCTGAAGTCTAACACCGTCGCCAATTCGCGCAACCGCGCCGGACTTTCGCCGTGACTATCCAGCAAGGATGCGGCCAGCCGCGTGACGAAAGCCTGATTCCCCTTATAGCGGTCAAGCAAGCCGACCCAATCGATCGGGCCGCTAGCCGCAACCGTAGGCGACTTGGCGATAGCCGGTGCGGCGACCGGCGCCGGCAAAGAAGCGACGCTAGGCGGTGCTGCCGCAAACAGCGTGGCCGGTGCGTCGTTCCCCGTGCGCGTATGAAACAACACGACCCTAACCAAGGTTTCGAGGAACACCGGTTTGGTCACATGTTCGACCATGCCCGCCGCCAGACATTTTTCGCGCTCTTCCGCCAAGGCGTGGGCCGTTACGCCGACGATAGGCAAAGTGCATCCCGCCGCACGCAAAGCGCGCACCGCGCCATAGCCGTCGAGCACCGGCATCTGTATGTCCATCAGCACGATATTCCAGGGTTTATCCGCCGATCGCTGCCAGATATCGACAATTTCCTGGCCGTTGACGGCGCATTGCAGTTGCGCGCCCTCGCTGCCGAGCAATTCTTCGAGCACCAGCCGATTGACTTCGTTATCGTCGGCCGCCAGGATGGAATAGCCGCGCAACCGCGCCCCGCCGGCGTGCGGATCGTATTTGGCCGGAATCGTCGGTCGCGGCGGCGGTTCGGCCTCGATCAGCGGCAATGCGAACTCGAAGCGACTGCCCTGGCCCAAGGCGCTAGTCACCGCGATCTCGCCCCCCATCAAGTCGACCAGGCGCTTAGTGATCGCGAGTCCCAAACCCGTGCCGCCGTAACGGCGCGTGGTCGAGGTGTCGGCTTGCTCGAAGGCGGCGAACAGGCGCCCCATTTGTTCGTCGCTCATACCGATTCCCGTGTCGCTGATGCGGAAAATCAAGCGATCGCGATCGCGCCCGACCGACAGCACGATCCGCCCCTGTTCGGTGAATTTAATCGCATTCGACAATAAATTGACCAGGATTTGACGAATCCGCAAGCCGTCGCCCATGCAACCGGCGGGCAGATTGTCGGCCTTGTCGAGCACGAAATGCAGTCCCTTCTCCAAGGCGCGTTCCTGAATCAACTCCACCGCCTGCTCCAGCGTCAGCCCCAAGTCGAGCACCACGTTTTCGATCACCAACTTGCCCGCCTCGATCTTGGAAAAATCGAGAATATCGTTGACGACCCCGAGCAAATGCTGGCCCGTGCTCAGAATGCGCGCGAAGGTGGCGTAGGAGCGTCGCCCGACGCTTTCCGCCTGACCGATCTGCGATAAACCCAGCACGCCGTTCAAGGGGGTGCGAATCTCATGGCTCATATTCGCCAGGAATTCCGACTTGGCGCGGTTGGCGCAGTCCGCCGCCTCGCGCGCCGCCTGCAAGGCCAGCAGCAAGCGTTTCTTTTCGGTGATATCCTCTTTGACGAATATGTAATTGATCACACCGTCGTCCTGCCGCCTCACGGGCGCCGCCAGGGTCGATTCGACGTAGATCTCGCCATTTTTACGTCGAAGCGTGAATTCGCCTTGCCAGATTTCGCCGCGCTCCATCGTATTCCACAGGTCGTCGTAACGCGCCTGCACGATCTGCGGGGCGTCGTTCGACGCATCGATTTGCAGCCGATGGATCGCTTGGCCGACGGCTTCGTCGAGCGCATACCCGGATATCGCGGAAAATGCGCTATTGATATATTCGACTCGCCCGGACAGATCGACGATCACCACCCCCGACGGACTTTGCTCCAAGGCCGTCGACAGCATCCTTAAAGCATTTTCCGCCTGTTGGCGCTGGGTGATGTCGAGAAAACTCCACACCCGGCCCATCACTTCGTTGCCGAGGAGTTGAGGATGCGAATAGACCTCGAAAATGCGTCCATCCTTAAAGTGGATCACGTCGAACGAATCCGCTTCGGGCTGAAAATACAAGGTCTCGATTTTCTCCAGCAACTGCTGCGGATTCGTCAGTTGTTCCATCGCATGACTCAGCAAGGCGCGCCCCGGACTGCGCGCGATCACTTGGGTCGAAAACTGCCACATCCGCAGCAAACGCTGGTTGAACGTGGTGATGCGGCGATCCCTATCCGTCACCAGGATGCCGTTCTCCACCGATTCCAGCGTAGCGCTCATCAGCGAGATCGATTTATCCATGCTGGCGATGGCGTCTTGCGCCTCGTCGGTCGCCTGTTGCAAACGCGCTTCGGCCTGACGATGCGCGCTGATGTCCTGAATAATTCCCTCGGCGCCGATAATGCGTCCGGCCCCGTCGCGCAGCGCCACCGCCTGCTCGCAAACATCCAGATGACGGCCATCCGCACAGTTGACGCCGTAGCTAATTTCATAACCGACGCCCTCCTGCATCAACGCATAACGCGCCAATTCGACGCGTTCGCGATCCACATAACTCGTCTGCGTCTGCAAGCCAAGCAGCGTCCGCGCATGACCGTTATCTTGAGTCAAGCCGAACAGTTCGCGCAAGGGCGCGGAAACGTTGAAGAATTCGTCGTGAGCCGACCATTCCCAATGTCCCATCCGCCCCAAGCGTTGCGCGCGCAACAGGCTTTCGCCGCGGCGCTCGGCAACCGCCATGGCATCGGCGGCTTGCAGGTTGTAACGCACGCGATGAGTCAACAATGCGCGGTTGATCGGTTTCGGGATGAAGTCCGTCGCACCGAGCGCATAGGCGCGTTCGATCGGCTCGGCGTCGGTCAGTGCGGTAATCATAATGATCGGAATTTTTCCGCCATGCGGATGCTCTCGCAGTCGTCGGCAGACTTCGAAACCGTCGATGCCCGGCATCAGCACATCCAGCAACACCAGCGCATAGTGCTCCCGCTCGAACGACTCCAGCGCCGCCTCGCCGTTTTCGGCGATCGTCACCTCGAATCCCGCTTGGCGCAGCATCGCACGGGCCAGGGTGCGCGCCACGATATCGTCATCGACCAGCAGCAAGCGGTCTTTAGATGCTAAGGGTATAGTCATATCGATATTTCACGCCTTGATGCGGACGTCGATCGCCGCCAAAAACTGTTCGAAGAGTATCGCTAACTGCTGCGCCTGCTCCAGCGCTTCGGGCCGGGCGGCGCGCGCGGATTGCTCGGTGCGTATCGCCAATTGCTGCGCCTCCTCGGCCATTAAATTACCCACCATACTTTTCACCGTATGCGCCAAAAACGCCAGCTCGCCGAAGTTGCTTGCGGCGGCCAGCAGCCGCAAGCGGTCCGGGCAGCCGCTATGATTTTCCAGCAAGGTCTGCGCCAGGCGATCGACGAATTCGCGATTGCCCTTATAGCGCGCCTCCAGCGCCTCCCAGTTGATCGGCGATGCCGGCGCCGCCGTTGCGGTAGTTGCGGTAGTTTCGGCAGCGACGGCGAAAGTCGGCGCTGGCGGGACGGTCGTCGGCGCAGGCGGCGGCGAGGAGGCGATCGGCGGCGGCGGTCGATAGGCGAATCCGCCCCGCGTATGAAAGGTAATCACCCGCACCAAGGTGTCGAGAAACACCGGTTTGGTCACATGCTCGACCATTCCCGCCGCGAGACATTTGTCGCGTTCTTCGGCCAAGGCGTGCGCGGTCAGCCCGACCACCGGAATCTTGCAGCCCAGCGCTTGCAATTGTCGCACCGCCTCATAACCGTCCATCACCGGCATCTGTATATCCATCAACACGATATCCCAAGTCTTGTCGCCGCGCTCGCGCCAGCAATCCACCACCTGTTGCCCATTTTCCACGCACAGCAACTCGGCCCCTTCGCTCTTCAATAATTCTTCGAGCACCAAGCGGTTTACTTCGTTGTCGTCCGCCGCGAGAATCGAAAAGCCGCTCAAGCGCGTGCCCGTGGCCCCAAGGATATACGTCATGACGCGACGCTGCGGCGCTTCGGCGGCGCAATACGGCAGACGAATGCCGAAGCGACTGCCCTCGCCGGGCGTGCTTTCGACCCTAATCCGCCCGCCCATCAGTTCGACCAGGCGCTTGCTGATCGCCAGCCCCAGCCCCGTACCGCCAAAACGGCGCGTCGTCGAGGCGTCTGCCTGCTCGAACGCCGTAAACAGCCGCCCGACCTGCTCCTCGCTCATGCCGATACCCGTATCGGCCACCTGAAACGCCAACTCGTCTTCCTCGCGCCAGGCCGATAAGCTCACCTGCCCACTATCGCTGAATTTAATCGCGTTCGAGAGCAAGTTCACCAGTATTTGGCGCAAGCGCAGGCTATCGCCCAGGCAGGCTTGGGGCAGATTTTCCGCCTTATCGACGGCGAACCCCAGCCCTTTGGCGCGCGCATGCTCTTCGGTCAGTTCGACCGCCTGATCGATCGTCAAGCCCAAATCGAGCGGCACATGCTCCGTGGTCAACTTGCCCGCCTCGATCTTGGAAAAGTCGAGAATATCGTTGACCACCGCCAGCAAATGCTCGCCTGCGCTCAACACGCGCGTAAAGGTGCTATACGAGCGCCGCCCGACGCTTTCGGCCTGCCCGATCTGCGCCAAGCCGATAATACCGTTCAAAGGGGTGCGAATCTCGTGGCTCATATTCGCCAGAAATTCCGACTTCGCCAGGTTCGAGCGCGCCGCCGCCTCGCTCGCCCGTTCCGCCGCTTCCTTGGCCGCGCGCAACTGCGCCGTGCGTCGCTGCACCTCGGCCTCCAGCAAATCGCGACTCTCGCTCAGTTCCTGATTGCGGTGCATCAAGCGCAGGGTCAAGGTATCCAGCACCTGCACCACCGAGGCGATATCGTCGCTGTTACCGTTGCCGCTTTGCTCGATCGCGCCGCCGGTCACCTCCAGCGCAATCCGTGCGGCGCGAT
>DATETD010000211.1:0-8695 GCA_035283885.1 Rhodocyclaceae bacterium | reverse complement strand
GCCGGCGGCGAGCCGTTGCGCCACCTGTTGCAACAATAGATCGCCCTTGTCATGACCCAGAGTGTCGTTGAGGGTTTTGAAGTTGTCGAGGTCGATAAACAGCAATGCGCCGCAACGCTGGGTGCGGTTGCTGTTGCCGAGTGCTTTTTGCAGATGGTCGAGCAGCAGTCGGCGGTTGGGCAGATTGGTAAGCGGATCGTAAAAGGCGAGTTGCCGGATTTCGTCTTCCGCCGCCTTGCGTATCGTGATGTCGGTCAAGGTGGCGACATAGCGAATGTGCTCGCCGTTATCACCTTGTATCGCGGTGATGGTCAGCCATCCGGGATATATTTCGCCGTTTTTGCGTCGATTCCATATTTCGCCTTGCCAGTGACCATCGTGCAGCACGGCATGCCACATCGTTTGATAGAAAGCGGCATCGTGGCGTTGCGAACTGAGCATGCGTGGATTGTTGCCGAGCGCCTCGGTCGCATCGTAGCCGGTGATGGCGGTGAAGGCGCGATTGACGCGCTCGATCGCGCCTTTTCCATCGGTGATGAAGATGCCTTCTTGCACCTCGAAGGCGGTCGCGGCGATGCTTAATTCCAATTCGGTACGTTTACGGGCGCCGATGTCGCTTTGCGTGCCGATCAAGCGAGTGGGTTTCCCTTTTGCATTGCGTTCGACGACTTTGCCGCGATCATGCACCCAGACCCAATGTCCGTCCTGATGCAATATGCGATATTCCACATCGTAGGCAGGCGTTTCGCCCTTCAGATGCGCGTTCATCGCCATCAAAATTTTCGGCCAGTCGGCGCGATGTACTCGTTGCCGCCAATCGTCGACATGCGTGCCGAGTTCGTTGGGATTGGTTCCAACTAGTGTTGCCAGCCGTGCGTTGAACCCGACTCGACCGCTGACGATATCCCAATCCCATAGACCGAGATTACCTCCGTCGAGCGCCAGCTCCAGGCGATGGCGCGACTCTTCCAATTCTTGCTTTAGTTGGTGATGGATGCACGCATTGCGCACGGCGCGCCGCAGAGTATTGGCGTCGAGTTGGCTTTTGACCAAGTAATCTTCCGCCCCAGCTTGCAGCATAGCGACCGCGAGTTGGTGATCGTCATGACCGGTTAAGATGACGATAGGTAAGTTCAACGCGTTGTGCGTCGCTTGCAGAGTGGTCATGCCGAACGAGTCTGGCAGCGTGAGGTCCAGCAGCACGACATCCGGTTTTTTGTCGCGGGCCAGATCGATGCCGGTAAGCAGGGTTTTAGCCCAGATGACCGAATCGTCGGCAAGATCGGCAAGTTTAGCGAGGCCGATTTGGGTTTTTATCAGACGATAGTCGTCAGGGTCATCCTCGACGACCAGAATTCGAATCGGACGAGCGATGAAGGAAGAGTCCATAAAGTTGTGGTTACGGCTGGCGCAATACGACGATTATGGTAGTTCCGGCGTCGACGATTTCAGGCGTGCATCTATGCTGGAATAAAGTTGTCGAGGATCGATGGGGATATCGATTTGCCCATTGAAGGCAGTGGGATTCTCGGCGCTGGTCGAAAGCGCATCGTCGGTCAACAGCAGGATCGGCGTGGCGGCGTGATGCGGCATGGCGCGGATAGCTCGTGCGGTGGCGAAGCCATCGATTATCGGGAGTTGCGCAGCGATCAGTATGAGATCGTAAGTAATGCGCATGGCCAGTTCGGTCGCTTTGACGCCGTCGGCGGCGATGTCCGTTTGAATATGAATCGCCGCTAGCAGGGAAGCGACGATTTCTCGGCACATCGGGTCATGATCGACCATCAGAGCGCGGATTTCGCTGGGCGCGACCCGATTCGTCGATGCGAAAGGAGTACGCAACACGGAGATTTCACGATGGCGCGTACGAAAAATCCAGTAAGGCCGATGGGAATACTCTGAAGGTCAGCAGAAAATGGTCGCGTTCGAGTATCCGCACGCGCGATAATTTGAGTTCGATTTCGAAAGGCTGCCCCTGGGCGTTCGTTGCCGTGAAGCGCGCCCATTCGCGCACTTCGCATAAGTAGGCGATATGCCTTATAGCGTAGCTTGGCGAACCTTTGCTTTGGCTGAAGTTCGAGATGAAGTCCGAGATCGAACGTCCGCTCATGTCGTCGCTGTCGACGCCGAACATGTCCGCAGCGGCCTTGTTGCAATTATGCACTTTGCCCAAGCCATCCAAAATCAGCGCGCCGTAGTGCTCCATTCGCTCCGCCCCCGCTTCGTCGAGCAGTGCTTCCGGATTCGGCGCTCTTTTTGCCGGCGAAATATAATCTTCTGTAATATATTCGTATTCCATTTTATGCCTCCTGACGGATGCGGTCTCCGCCTTACGGTTTTTTGGGGAATGGCGGATTTCGACACCGAATCGAAATGAATCGAGTGGAAAATCGTCGCCGTCGCGCTCCGACGGGACTCCCAATATGGAGTTTATGCCTCGATGGAATGTATGGATATACCGGGAATGCCATATTTTGAGCGAACGAACTCGTGCGACAATTCCGTTTTTCGGGCAGTGGACTACGGTAGGTGCGGCGCATCCCGAGTCTTGACCTGAATCGAAGCTATCGCAGCACCGTCGGCGTTTTTATGGCACGGGAGTTATGATATCCATCTCGCCGGAGTCTCGCTGAAAGCGCGAATAGCGCAGTCGTCAGGGGGCGAAATCCTTTGGACGATCAACCAGCAGCGGCTTCAACTGCAAGTCTTCCTTGACGATATGCTCCAGCAGCCAGTGCCGCATGAGTCCGCCGAGGCTGTCGCGGACTTCTTGCGGCAAGTGGGCCGTGGTCGTGGGGATGGCGGCGCCGAACTCCTGCAACAGCCGATCGGCTAATTTCAATTGGTCGATCAATTCGCCGTGGGCGAGTTTATGGCGATCGTATTTGGCGTAACGGAGGGCGATCATGATGCGTTCCTCCTTGGCGAAATGCGCTTGGGTATAGACGCCGAGTTCGTCGAGCGCGGCGCGCAGATCCGCAACAGACCGATCCGTGGTGAGAATCAACTCCAGAGTATTGATCAGCAAAATGAGATGCCGATGGTCGTCGTCGATCGGACCGTTGCCTACGCTGAGAGCGTCGCGCCAGACGATAGCCATAAGCAGCCTCCGGTTTGCATTGGGAAGGAGCGTGCCAACCGCATGCGACGGAAAGGCTGCTCCGGACTCGGAATTCCGGACGGCGAACCGAGGCGTAGCCTCGGTAAAACATTACCGGTGGCTTTAGGCCAGCGCTTTGATCGCCGCCGAGAGGCGGCTCTTTTGACGTGCAGCCAAATTCTTATGCACGATCTTCTTATCTGCGATGGAATCCATGACGCACTGCGATTCCTTGAACACTGCCTGGGCGGCAGGCTTGTCGCCCGCAGCGATCGCCTTGCGCACTTTCTTGATGGCGGTGCGGAATTCGGAGCGTTGGCTCATGTTATTGGCGCGTTGCACGACTGCCTGACGTGCGCGTTTGCGAGCTTGGGCGGAATTAGCCATGTGTGTCTGATCCGAAGAATTCGATAAAGGCGGCGATTATAGGGAGTTTTGAAATGTCGTGCAACCTGCGTTTTTGGCCACAGGGCGCTTAAGGAGGGTAATCCGCCAACGGTGCGCCGAAGGGCGATGAGACGCTATGCATTTCACTCCTTGGGCCGGAATGCCGCTATGAGTCGCGCCTCGCGCCGGGTAGAATGCGCGCCCCACGGTCAATTTGGGTCGATCTACCATGCTCGTCGCTTCCAATATCACCATCCAGTTCGGGGCCAAGCCCCTGTTCGACAATGTGTCCGTCAAATTCGGCGACGGCAACCGCTACGGCCTGATCGGCGCCAACGGCGCGGGCAAGTCGACCTTTATGAAAATCCTGGCGAACGAGCTGGAGTCCTCCGCCGGCAACGTATCGCTCGACACCGGCGAACGCATGGCGTATCTGCGCCAGGATCAGTTCGCGTATGAGGACATGCGCGTACTCGATGTGGTAATGATGGGCCATGCCGAGATGTGGGCTTGCATGAGCGAACGCGATGCGATCTACGCCAACCCCGAAGCCACCGACACCGACTATATGCGTGCCGCCGATTTGGAGGCGCAGTTCGCCGAATACGACGGCTACACCGCCGAGGCGCGTGCCGGCGAATTGCTGCTCGGCGCGGGGATTCCTAGCGACAAGCATAACGGCCCGATGCGCGAAGTCGCGCCGGGTTGGAAGCTGCGCGTGCTGCTGGTGCAGGCCTTATTCGCCAATCCGCATATCCTGCTGCTCGACGAACCGACCAACAACCTCGACATCAACACCATCCGCTGGCTCGAAGACCTGTTGAATCAACGCGAAAGCACGATGATCATCATTTCGCACGACCGCCATTTCCTGAATCAGGTGTGCACGCACATGGCCGACCTCGATTACGGCACCATCAAGGTTTACGGCGGCAACTACGACGATTTCATGGAAGCGTCGACGCAGGCGCGCGAGCGCCAAGTAGCGGCCAACGCCAAGGCCAAGGAGCGCATCGCCGAGCTGCAAGGCTTCGTGCGCCGTTTCTCGGCCAACAAGTCCAAGGCGCGCCAAGCCACCAGCCGCGCCAAACTGATCGAAAAAATCCGTCCGGAAGACGTCAAACCCTCGTCGCGCCAATATCCGTGGATACGCTTTGAATATGACGAAAAGGAAAAACTGCATCGTCAGGCCTGCACGCTCGAAAACCTGCGCTTCGGCTACGATGCGGCGACGCCGATCATCAAGAATTTATCCATCAGCATCGACGCCGGCGACAAGGTGGCGATCATCGGCGAAAACGGCGTGGGTAAAACCACCTTGCTGCGCCTGCTTGCCGGCGGTATCGCCGACAATCCGCTCGACGGCCTAATCCCGCAGCATGGCACGGTCAAATGGGCCGAAAAAGCGCGCCCGGGCGTATTCGCTCAAGATCATGCCGCCGATTTCGCCGCGACCACGCCCTTGACCGAGTGGATCGCGCAATGGGTGCGCGCAGGCGGTTACGAAGGCGGCGATGTCGAGACGCTGATCCGCGGCACGCTCGGCCGCTTGCTGTTCTCGGGCGACGACGCCAAAAAACCGGTCAACGTGATCTCGGGCGGCGAACAAGGCCGCATGCTGTTCGGCAAGCTGATGCTGTTGCGCAATAACGTGCTGCTAATGGACGAACCGACCAACCACTTGGATATGGAATCGATCGAAGCGCTCAACACCGCACTCGACAAATATGCCGGCACCTTGCTGTTCGTCTCGCACGACCGCGAATTCGTCTCCTCGCTGGCGACACGCATCATCGACATCCATACCGATGGTCGCATCGTCGATTATCGCGGCAACTACGAAGACTATCTCGCCAGCCAAGGCGTGGTTTAACCGAGTCGCCCCTCCCTCAACTCAACAGCGTAATCGCAATGAATTTGCTGCGTCTAATCTCCCGTTTTATCCTCACCTTGCTGGGCTGGAAACTGCTCGACCTGCCGCAACGCCCCGACAAAGCCGTGGTCGTCGCCTACCCGCACACCTCCAATTGGGATTTCCCGTTGGCCTTGCTGTATCTCGCCGCCACGCGGCTCAATGCACGCTGGGTCGGCAAGGACACCATGTTTCGCGGCTGGCGCGGGCCGATCTTGCGCAAACTGGGCGGCGTGCCGGTCAATCGGCGCGAACGCACCGGCTTCGTCGAACGCGTGGTGGATATTTTCAACCAAAACGAGAAATTCAATCTGCTGATCGCCACCGAAGGCACGCGCCGCCGTCAAGACGGTTGGAAATCGGGTTTCTACCGCATCGCGATAGCCGCCAAGGCGCCGGTGCTGCTATCGACGATGGATTACAAGAAAAAGGAAATGGGCTTGATCGCTTGCATCGAGTTGACCGGCGACGAAACCGCCGACATGGCGCGCATCGCCGCCTGCTACGAGGGCCGTCAAGGCTATCGGCACGAAAACGCATCGCCGGTGAAGCTGCTGTGATCTTACTGCGCGATCTGGAGTTTTCGCGCAACGGCGTCACCTTGGTCGACGGCGCCTCGCTGCAACTGCATCCGGGTTGGAAGGTCGGCCTGACCGGCGCCAACGGCTGCGGCAAGTCCTCGTTCATGGCGCTGCTGCGCGGCGAATTGCACGCCGACCGCGGCGACCTCGAACTGCCGGCGAGTTGGGCGATGGCGCATGTCTCGCAGGACACCCCCGCCTTGCCGCAACCGGCGCTGGAATTTATACTCGACGGCGACGACGAACTGCGTCAGATCGAACGCGACCTGCTGCTGGCCGAAGAACAGCACGACGGCGAGAAAATCGGCGCCTTGCACGACCGACTCAACGAAATCGGCGGTTACGCTGCGAAGGCGCGCGCCGCCACCTTGATGGACGGGCTGGGCTTCAAGCAGGACGAATTGAACAAACCCGTGGCCGAGTTTTCGGGCGGCTGGCGCGTGCGGCTGAATCTGGCGCGCGCGCTGATGTGCCGTTCGGATTTGCTGCTGCTCGACGAGCCGACCAATCACCTCGATCTCGACGCGATTCTGTGGCTCGAATCCTGGCTTAAAAGCTATCCCGGCGCGCTGATCCTGATTTCGCACGACCGCGACTTCCTCGACGCGACTTGCACGCACATTATGCACATCGAGCAGAGACGCATGCAGTTGTTCAGCGGCAATTATTCCGCCTGCGAACGCGCGCGCGCCGAGCGGCTCGCCAACGATCTGGCGATGGCCGAAAAAATGCGCCGCCAAGCCGCGCATCTGCAAAACTACATCGACCGCTTCCGCGCCCAAGCCACCAAGGCGCGCCAGGCGCAAAGCCGTATCAAAATGCTGGCGAAGATGGGCGAAATCGCCGCTGCGCATATCGATACGCCATTCACCTTCAGCTTTCCGACGCCGGCGGCGTTTTCCGATCCGCTGCTTAAAATCGAACAGGCGCGACTCGGTTACCACGATAAAACCTTGCTCGACCAGCTTACGTTCAGCCTGCGGCCCAGCAGCCGCATCGGCCTGCTCGGCCGCAACGGCGCCGGCAAATCGACGCTGATCAAGCTGCTGGCCGGCAGCATCGCACCGCAAGCCGGCCTGCGCGAAGAAGGACGCAACCTCAAGCTCGGCTATTTCGCCCAGCATCAACTCGAACAACTGCGCCCCGACGAATCGCCGCTGCAGCACATGATCCGCCAGGAACCGCAAACGCGCGAACAAGAAGTGCGCGACTATCTGGGCCGCTTCGATTTTCGCGGCGAGCGCGTCGAAACGCCCTGCGGCCGCTTCTCGGGCGGCGAGAAAACGCGGCTGGCCCTGGCGCTGATGATACGCACCGCGCCGAATCTACTGCTGCTCGACGAGCCGACCAACCACCTCGACCTAGAAATGCGCGAGGCGCTGACCCTGGCCTTGCAGGAATCCGAAGCCGGCGTCGTTGTCGTTTCGCACGACCGCCATCTGCTGCGCGCCACCGTCGACGAACTCTGGCTAGTCGCCGATGGCCGCGTCGTCCCATTCGACGGCGATCTCGACGATTACGCCGATTGGTTAGCCAGGGCGCGCGCCGACGAAAAAGCCGGCGCTACGCCGAGCAAAAACGCACGCAAAGACCCGCAGCAAGACGAGCCGCAAAAGTCGGCGCTGGCGCGACGGCGGCAGCTCGCCAAGGAAGCCGAAAAGCTCGAACAACAACTCGCCGGCTGGCAAGGCGAACTCGGCCTACTCGAAACCCGTTTATCCGATCCGAGCTTATACGCCAACAACGCGCAAGCCAAACTGCTGAACGAACTCGGCCAGCGTCAGGCTTGGTTGAATCAGGCGATCCAAACGGCGGAAGCGCGCTGGATGGAGATTCAGGAGATGTTGGAAGGGTAGCGCCACGCGCAAATGTCCATTTTCCAGCGACCTCTATACGATTTCAGCAGCGCCGACGTTTACCCCATCCATTTACAACGCCACCGGCCCCGAGAGCGTGTCCTTGGTCGCTTCGCGCGCCTGCTGCTGGCGCACCCGGTCGATGTACTGCTCGCTACGCGTCAATTGATCGCGCATCATCGCGTTGTTCTGCCCCATCACCTCGATCGCCTTGGCGCGGAAATTGTCCATCGCGTCCATGGCGCGAAAAGTCTGGTCGAACATTTCCTTCATCTTGTCGATGCCCAGCATGGGATTGGCGGCGAACTGCCCGGTCGCTTCGACATGCTGGCCTAATTGCCGTCCGGTTTCGGCAATCAGGTTGCCTATGGTCGCATTCACGCCTTGCAACATCTCCATGACCTGGATTTGATTGCCGGTGGCGCGCGCCACGGTTTGCGCTACCGCGAGCGCGCTCATGCCGGTGGTCGCGACGCGCGAACAGCCGTTCATCATTTCGCGCCCGGTCTTTTTCAGCACGTCCAGCGCCAGATAACCATTCACCGACACCGCTTGCTGCGTCATGATGTCCTGCAAATTCTGGCGCACATAAAACAGCACTTCCTGCTGCAAGGCCTGCGCGCGTTGCGGGTCGCTCGCCTGCAAGGCGGCGACGCGATCCGACAGGCGTTGGTCCAGGATCGTGGCGAAATGCGAGGCCGCCGCCAATTTCTGCATCGATTCCCATAAGGTGCCGCGCACCGTCTCGATATCCGCGACATCGCGCTGCACGTCGTCGCGCGCGGCATACAACTGATCCATCGCCTTCTTCAACTGCTCGCCGGCGCTTTCGAATTTGCGGAAATACGCTTGCAATTTA
>DATETD010000210.1:0-9031 GCA_035283885.1 Rhodocyclaceae bacterium | reverse complement strand
CGTCGGCGCCGAGCGGCAAGTCGGTTTGCAGTGTATCGTCTTGTGCGTGCAAGGAGCGGCGGCTGATGCCGTAGCGTCCGACCTTAATCAGCAGCACCGGCTTGCAGCGCGCGGCGGTGCGCAAGGCGCTCATGAAACGCCGTGCATTTTTAATATCTTCGACATACATGAAGATGTTTTCGGTGCGCGGGTCGGACGCCATGTAGTCGAGCACTTCGCCGAAGTCGATATCGCCTTCCGAGCCGAGCGACACGACGTTGGAAAAGCCGACCTTATTCGGGTAAGCCCAATCGAGAAATGCGGCGCAGAACGCGCCCGACTGCGAAATCAAGCCGATGGTGCCGGGATAGGCGTCGCTTTGCACATTGGCGAGGTGGATATTGCTGCCGGGGCGTAGGATGCCGGCGCAGTTGGGGCCCAGCAGCCGCATGCCGTGATGGCGGGCGTTTTCCAATATCGTGCGTTGCTGAATCGCGCCGCGCGATCCGCGTTCATTGAAGCCGCCGGTAATTACGATGGCGTTGCGGCAGCCGGCGCGTCCGCAGGCGTCGATGGTCTCCGCCAAGGCGCCTGCGGGCGAGCAGATGACGGCCAGATCGAGGCGTTGCGGGATGTTTTCGACCGAAGGATAGGTTTCGTGGCCGAACAGCTTTTTTTGCTGGGAATTGACGAAGAAAAGTTTCCCCTCGTAACCCGAGTCGACGATATTGCGCGCCAGCGCGACGGCCGACGAATTTTTGGCGTCCGAGGCGCCGATAATCGCGATGGACGTGGGTTAGAACAAAGAAGTCAGATAGTGTCGTTCAGCATTCATGATGGCGCTCCACGGCGTCTGTGGGGTCTGCGGGGTGATGGCGGGCGACGAAAAAGCCGCCGCCCGATGTGTCGGTCGACATTATGCGGTATTTGCAGGGACGGCTTTAGAGTTGCGTACTCTAGGAGGCTGTCGGGCTAGTCGATCATCGATGGCGGATGATATAGCGTATCGCGGGAAATTGCTGCGATGCATCAAGCTAGAAAAATCGGTTGTCCACGAAATACACGAAAAGCACGAAAAGAATCAAATACCTATCGACCTTGTGGCGCTCGCCCGACGGGTGAATCGGTTTCCGGCGCTATGTCGGTTCGAACGATGCGTCGCGATCGCGCAAATAGCTGCAAAAATGCCGATCCGCATTCAGGATATGATTGATCAGCCAGTCGGTCAGCATGCGCTTGACGCGAAACGCCAGGTAAGTCCGGTCGCGCTCGCCGCGCTCGATTTCCTCGCGTAGTTCGCCGAAGTATTCGAAAAAACGCTGATGTTGGCGCGAGTGCAGTTCGAGAAACGGATAGTCGTGGCGCTCCATCAGTTGTTCTTCGACTAGAAAATCATGAGCGGCGCCGAATTGAATTTGATCGAGCAGCGGCGGCGTCAGATTCCAGGCGCCGACATGTACGGCTAAGGTCAGCGCGTTCATATCGGTGAGCAAATTTTGGTGCGCTTGATCGACCGACGGTTCGCCGAACAGATATTCGTCGCGCCAACTGGCGGCCAACTCGGCGCGCAGGCTGCGCGGCGCGCCGGTGCTGGCGTCGCATCGTTCCAGATAGACATTCGCCGCGCTATCGCTGGGGGCGTAGTCCAGATATTGCAACAGCAGTTCGCGTGCGCGCGGAATGTCGTCGAGATGGTAATGGGCCAGCGCCTGTTCGAAGAGTTTGATATGCCGGATTTTGGTCGCGCTCAGCGGCTGCGGGTCGGCATTGAACACTTCATACACCGACTGGTTATCCTGCTTGCCGCGCACTTGGGTGCGATCGAGATAGCGGATCGACCAGGATGAAGCGTCGTCCAAGGTGTACAGCGTGTATTCGCTGATCAAGAGCGGCACGCGGTATTCCTTGGTCAGCCGTTCGAGCCGGGACGCGAGGTTGACGGCGTCGCCGATCACCGTGCCGTCCATGCGTGCGGCGCCGCCGACGGTGCCGAGAATCACGATGCCGGTGTTGATGCCGATGCCGATCTTGATCGGGCGGTAGCCGGCGCGCGCGCGGCCCTCGTTGTATTCGTCGAGTTTGCGCAGCATGGCTTGGCTGCAATGCAGCGCGGCGTCGGGCGAGTCGGGGAACAGCGCCATGATGCCGTCGCCGATGAATTTGTCGATCATCCCGCCGTGCGCCGCGATCACCGGCTCCATCTGCACCAGATAGGAATTGAGAAAATTGAAATTTTCCTGCGGGCTCATCGATTCGGACAGCGACGTAAAGTCGCGAATGTCCGAGAACAGAATGGTCATCTTGCGCTCGATCTGTTGTCCCAGCGAGACATTGCGGATGTCCGAAATTCCCAAAAGCTGTAGAAACTTGTGCGGCACAAAGCGGCTGTACGCCTGCACGGTAGTGTCTAATAGCTCGCGCAGCGAAAGCGCCGCCGGATCGGAATTTTCATCCTGCAAGCTGTGGTTGGCGTTGGGCGGCGGGACGGACATTGCGGAATGAGCGAGAACCGAGAATAGAGTCAGGAAACAAGATGATAACCGATATGACAATATCTATAAACGAAAACCCGTCGCTTTGGGTGAAACGATTTGCGCCTTCGATCGAGCCCGGGGGGCGTGTATTGGATCTGGCCTGCGGTCGTGGGCGTCACGCGCGCTGGCTGGCCGAGCAGGGGTGGCTGGTCGAAGCCGTCGATCGCGATGCGTAGGCGCTGGGAGAACTCGAAGGCGTCGCTGGGGTGGTGGGGCGCCTAGCCGACTTGGAACGTGGCCCCTGGCCCTATCATGGTGCGGTTTTCGATGGGATTATCGTGACCCATTATCTGTACCGACCGCTGTTGCCGTTGCTGATCAACGCCCTGGAGGTCAATGGGGTGTTGATTTACGAGACGTTCATGGTGGGAAACGAGCGCTTCGGCTCTCCCTCCAATCCGGCGTACTTGTTGCGGCGCGGGGAGTTGCTGGATACGCTAGGACGGCGTTTGACCGTTGTCGGCTTCGAGCAAGGGGAGGTGACCGAGCCTAAGCCCGCGGTACTGCAACGAATCTGCGTCACGCGACGCATCGATCCGCTCTTGCCGCTGTAAAAGTCGGCGCCGGCGAGACGGTGCGGCGGCTTGGCGGCGCGGCGGCGGTTGGATCGCAATCTGCGCCATAATTCGCTCCATCTACGATGAATCCCCGACGCTCCATGACCGACGCCCCCGCTACCGATCTCGTCATCGACGATTACGACACGCCATGGAAAACCGCGCTGGTGCGTTATTTTCCCGAGTTTATGGCATTCTATTTTCCCGAGGCGTATGCCAGGATCGATTGGACGAAGCCCTATCTGTTTCTCGACAAGGAGTTGGCGCAGGTGGTGCAAGACGCCGAGTTGGGTAAGCGGATCGCCGATTGTCTGGTGCAAGTGGAATTGCCGCATGGCGAGCAAGAATGGATTTATATTCATATCGAGATTCAAGGCCAGCACGACCCCGCATTTGCCGAGCGCATGTTCATCTACAATTACCGGATATACGACCGCTTTCGTCGTCCGGTGGCGAGCTTCGCGCTGCTGACCGACGATAGCGACGATTGGCTGCCGACGAGCTTCGGCTATGAGGTGCTGGGATGTCGGCATGCCATCGAATTTCCCACGGTTAAGCTGAGTTGTTATGCGGATGAAATTCAGTCGCTGCTTGACGAACGCAATCCGTTCGCCTTGGTCACGGTGGCGCATCTGCTGACGCGGCAAACCAAAGGCGACAACGAGCAACGCTATGCGGCAAAATGGCGGCTGGCGCGGTTGCTTTACGAACGCGACTGGGACAAACAGCGCATCGTCGATCTATTTGCAATCATCGACTGGATGATGCGCTTGCCGTTCGAACTGGAACAGCAATTACTCGGTGATATCAATACAATAGAAAGGAGCAAGGCCATGCCGTATATTACATCGGTAGAACGGATCGGTATTCAGAAGGGTTTTTTATTGGGTCGGCAAGAAGGCCGCCAAGAAGGACACCAAGAAGGACACCAGGAGGGGCGCCAGGAGGGCTGGCAAGAAGGGCAGCAGCAAGGCGAAACGGCGATTATCGAGCGGCTGCTGACGCGACGTTTTGGCGCCTTGAGCGACACAGTACGCGCACGGCTGCAAAGCGCCACCTTGGAGCAGTTGGATGCGTGGGCCGACCGCTTGCTCGATGCGGCGTCGATCGACGAGATTTTTGGCGATCATTGAGGCGGCGGGAAGCCAGCCATGTCTTTTGCGGATAGACGACTTTCCGCTGGCGTCACGCGAGCGTCCGTGTAAAAGTCGGCGCTGGTAAGACGGTGCGGCGGCGTGGTTAAGGTCTATATCGAGCCGGCGACGATCTGCCGCGCGAGTCGGTCGAACGCTTCCATGGTGAGCCGGTCGATATTCAGTCTCTCGGCGTGGGCGAGGCTGTCGAAATGATGGGTTTGCGAGCGGCGATAGAGCGGATCGTAGTGCAGTGTCAGCAGTTCGGCCACCAGCGTGGGAAACTCGCCTCGTTCGACAAAACTGCGCCAACGATCCAGAGTGTCGTTGCTTTGCAGCCCCTTTAAAAAACCGAGACGTTCGATCAGCCAGTGCGGGCGAACGATGGCGTCGGCGTAATCGTGCAATAGAAATTCTATTCTGGCCGACAGGCTGGTTTCGATACGCAGGCAGGGGGCGGTATGGATGGCGTGCAGCAAGGCGTTGGGCAGTTGTAAGCGACCGATCTTGCGACTTTCGGCTTCGACATACACCGTTTGCTGCGGATCGAACGCCGACAGCGCGCCGAACAGTTGCGATTCGAAGGATTTTTGCGAAGGTTGCGCCTCGGTCGGCGATGCACCGAGCACCGAGCCTTTATGGACGGCGAGTTGCTCCAGATGCAGCGTTTGCGCGCCGTGTTGGGCTAAGGCCTGCAATAAGCGGCTTTTACCGCTGCCGGTGGGGCCGGTAATGACGGCGAACCGATGGCGGCTAGGTAAAATTTCCAATTGCTCGACGATATGGCGTCGCCACGATTTATAGCCGCCTTGTAGGCGATGCGCATCCCAACCGATTTCGCGCAATACATGGGCAAAGGCGGCGCTACGCTGTCCGCCGCGCCAACAATACACCAAGGGTCGCCAGGATTTAGGTTGTTGCTGCAACTGGGATTCGATATGGTCGGCGATATTGCGCGCCACCTTGGCGGCGCCGAGTTTTCGCGCGGCAAAAGGCGAGACCTGCTTGTAGAGCGTACCGACTTCCCTGCGTTCGTCGTCGGACAGCACCGGCAGATTGATCGCCCGCGGCAAGTGGTCGTCCTGAAACTCGCCGGGCGCGCGAACGTCGATGATGCTATCGAATTCGGCCAACTGCGCGAGGGAGTCGATGGTCGTTGTTTTGATGGGACGGGCCTGTCGTGCGGGAAGTTTAGTACCGAGCGGTCGCCGACTATACCATGCCCTTTGTCGTCGAGGATGCGCCCTATCGGTTCGTTGCCCTTGCGCCACGCGCAAACTGCGGTAAGATGCCAGAGGAGAGAAGTATCGGCGATACTTTAGTGATAGCAAAATTTCGAGGAGGTCTTTATATGTCGTCGGCAATGGGTTTGAATACCCGAACCATCAATATAGCGTTCTTGGCGCTTACGCTGCTCGCTTTGGGCGTTGCGTTCTTCCAACTGCGAAATGCGACGCAAACGGTGGATGAAATCAATCAGCGTCGCTTTCTGTCGTATCAACTGGCCGACGAACTGCGCCAAAGTTCCGACGATCTGACGCGCTTGGGGCGGACCTATGTGGTCACGGGCGACGCCGAATACGAGCGGCAATATATGGCGGTGCTCGATATCCGCAACGGCCGTGCACCGCGCCCGAAAGACTATCACCGGATTTATTGGGATTTCCTGGCGGCGGGCGAAAGCAAGCCGCGCCCGGACACCGAGTCGATTCCCTTGCAGGAACTTATGAAGCGCGCCGGTTTTGCCGACGCCGAATTCGCCAAGCTCAAGGAAGCGCAGGCGAATTCGGACGGCTTGGTCGGACTCGAAGTCAAGGCGATGAATGCGGTCAAAGGCAAGTTCGAGGATGGTCAAGGCGGGTACACGAAAACCGGCGAGCCGGACATGGAGTTGGCGCGCAAACTGGTGCATAGCAAGGAATATCACAAATTCAAAGCGCAGATCATGAAGCCGCTCGACGACTTTTTCGCCTTGCTCGACGAACGCACGCGTAGCGAGGTGAAAACGGCGGCGGAGCGCTTGTCTTTGGTGCAACTGGTATTTGTCGGCTTGTTGTTGGCCTTGATCGCCGAAGTCGCTTTCATGGTGTATCTACATCGCTTGCAACTGGCGCAGCAGTTGGGCGGCTCGCCCGCGGAATTGGAACGGGTGCTGAATCGCGTGGCGGATGGCGATTTTTCGATGACCTTGACCGATGCGCCTATCGGCAGCGCCTTGGGGCTACTGCGCGTCGCGCTGGGCCAGTTGCGCGGCCTGATCGTTCAGTTGCGCAGCGAAGCCGAACATGTTGTCGGCAATGTGCGCGAATTGCAGTCGAATACGCAGCAGATATCGAGCAATTCGAGTCAGATGACGAATATTACCGAATCGAATGCGGCCACGATCGAAGAGATCACCGTCAGCATCAATGAAATCGCCGCGAACGCGGATAACGCCGAACGCACTGTCGATAACACCAGCCGCTTGTCCGCCGACAGCGTCGCGGTGGTCGAGCGCGTCTCGCAAGAAGTCAGCCAAGTTGCGGACTCGATGGCCGGACTCGGCGCCATCGTGCAAGGGCTGGTGCAGCGCTCGGAGCAGATCAACAGCATCGTCGGCGTGATCAAAGAAGTCGCCGATCAGACCAATTTGCTCGCCCTGAACGCCGCGATCGAGGCCGCGCGCGCCGGTGAGCAAGGACGCGGCTTTGCGGTGGTTGCCGACGAAGTGCGCAAACTGGCCGAGCGCACCGCGCAAGCCACGATAGAAATCGCCAAAATGATCGAAGGCGTGCGTAGCGATACGCATACCGCCGGCAGCAGCATGGCGAACACCTCCAGCAGCGTGCGCGCCAGCGTCGAACGCGCCTCGCAAGCGTCGGCGCAGATCGGCGAAATCTGCCAGAATATGCAAAGTGTCGTCACGGCGATCAAGCATATCGCACACTCGACGCGCGAACAGTCCTTGGCGGTGAATAATCTGGCGCAATCGGCCGAGCAACTCAGCGCCAAAACGCAGTCGTCGGATTCCACATTGCATGAAACCGCCGAGGTGATCGGCAGAATCAGCGAACGCGCGGCGCATCTGCAATCGTTGATGAATCGCTTTCAGGTGTGACGGCGGACGATAAAAGTCGGCGCTGGTGGGACGGATAGGGAAGGGTGGGAACCGGGGGTTTTCGCCCTTTTTAGCTTTCGGTGGGTGCAAACGAGTTAACGTGCGATTAGTGGATAGACCTTCATTAGTATCGGGAAAGCAGCTACCACAAGCATCATTGCGATCGTGAAGAGACTTGACTCAAATGTTTTGCTGAAGCCGCCAAGTTTTATGTAGAACAATGCAAGTATCACTGGCATGAACTGAAAAGCCCAAGAGACGAATGATGAGATGGGGATGACCGAAGGAGCAAACTTTGCTAGCGTACCAACAGAAAAATAGAGAAGGCTAGCAAACAAAAAGATTTGACCTTCACGTGTTCCTATTGCATTGCTTATGATATGACTGAACATATGAGTCTTGTCTTTCTTGCTTTGCGCAATTTTTGCGTCGAGCCGCTGGGGTGAGGTGATAGCCAATTTGCGTGAGGCAAGGATTGTGAGGATTTCATCGAACTCGGCGTTCGATTGGAACGTAACCGCTGCTAGGGAGAATTTACCTGCGGTGTGCTGGACATTTAAGAAGTCGCCATTACCGGCCTTGTGGATATCGGCCTTTTGAATGGAGCCAAAGGGAACCTCAACATACTTGACTCCCGTAAGAGAATACTTCGGAACGGTTATTGAATTTGCGTGAATCATAACGACTCGCACCCCCTGAAGGGAAGTAATGAAGAGCACGATGCCGAATGCCACCACACCAGCGGAGAAAGCAAAGAAGAACCAGTAAATGTACTTTGCCATATATGGGGGGATCTGTACTACGCTGAATACGACCATGCCTTGGTAGCTGAACATGGCCTTTTGGAAGAAGAAATAAGCCATGCTCCCGAAGAATGTAACAATCAGCGGCGGCACCCAGAGCATCCGCTTCAATTTGTATGTACATGAGTGCATTGGAGGTGGATTCATGGTGATCTCTAACGAATAGCGTTTATCTGCCGCTGAGGGCGAAATGCGAAGCGCAAGCGGTTATAGCGGCGGATAAACCTGTTGGACTGAATATGTGGATGGTAACGCCGACACGGGTAACTTCATCTGAACGACATCGCCCGTAACAATAACCGCGATTGTTATCGGGGCGGCGATAAAAGTCAACGGTATTTTCATCCGTCCTTTCGACGGCGTGTCGCCAGTTTGACGGCATTCGGCTACCGCCGTAAAAGTCGGCGCTGGCGAGACGGATAGGAAAGGGGCGGGAACCGGAAGGTTCTCGCCCCTTTTTACCGCGACGCTTATTGCTGCGGCGATCAATGCATCTGAATATCGATCTTGCGCGGTTGCGCGTGTTCCGCTTTCGGGATACGCAGCTTCAATACGCCGCGATCGAAATCGGCGACGATCTTTTCCGCGTCGAGTTCCTTGCTCAAACCGAAGACGCGGCGGTAACGCGGCAGGCTGACCTCGATATGATGGCTTTCGAGTTGCTCCGGCAGCGACAGGTCGATTTCGCCTTCGATAATCAGCGTATCGGCGTTGATGTGCAATTTGAGCTTGTCCTTGGTCACGCCGGGTAGATCGGCGTACAAGGTGATGCCTGCGGTATCCTCGATCACATCGACCGGCGGCAGCATGGCGGCGGGATTGCGTTCGGCGTCTTTGGCGGCGCTGGCCGCAGTGGAGTTTTTATGTGCGATGGAGTTGCTCATGGTATTTTCCTCCTTTCCGGTTACTGAATTTCGATACGGCGGGG
>DATETD010000209.1:0-2171 GCA_035283885.1 Rhodocyclaceae bacterium | reverse complement strand
CTGGAGCGAAAGTTGCCGGGCAGGGTTTGCACCTGCTGTGAAACTGCGCCTTTTCACGGCGCACTAAAAGTCGGCGCTGGCGGAACGGTCGGGGATAAGGGCAACGCTCGCTCTGGCGGTATATGCAAATTGCTATTTTATAAGCTCGTCGATATACTCCGAATCGCTGCCGTTCGCCGACATGGGCAATGAAATTTGCTAGACTGCGGCATGCTTGATCTCGTTTCCCATCCCCTTCGCCATAGGAGCACTGCATGTCCATTACAAAGCGACTATTACTCGGCATTTTGTCTATCGTTGCATTGTTCGCGCTAGCGCTCGGCTTCTCCGTCAAGAACAGCTTCGACAGCATGAGCGATCTCCAGGGCGTCGCGACGGAAAACGTGCGCGGCGCGGTGCATCTGGCGGCGGCTCAAGACGCGCTCTGGCGCCTGCGTTACGGCTTCCCGCAGTTCATGGTCTCCAACGCCGAGGCGCGCGCCAAGATCGTCGACGAGGAAAAAAAATGGGCGGCGGTGGTCAACGAGAAATTCACCGAGTATGAAAAAGGCCATTTGACCGAAGAAGAAAAGCTCGCGCTGGCCGCGTTGCACAAGGAATACGACCGCTATATGGAAGCGCGCCCGAAGTGGTTCGCCCTCTATGGCGAGGGCCGGGTCGAGGAGGCGGCGGAATGGCGCGCCAAAACCACCACGCCGTTCGGCGCCGCCACGGTGAAAGCCTTTTCCAATCAAATCGAACTCCAACAGAAAGTCGCCGCCGCGCGCCTCAAAGCCTCCGACGACGCCCTATCCCGCAGCTTCGCGCTGATCGCGGCGATCTGTCTGGGCGCTCTTATTGTCGGCGTCGGCATCGCCCTATGGATCGCCGCGTCGATTTCCGGCCCGTTGCGCGCTGCCGAGACCATGCTCGGCCAGATCGTCGAGGGCGGCAATGGGCGCTGCGACCTGACCAAGCGCTTGACCTTGGCGGGCAGCGACGAACTGGGGCGGCTGGCGAGCAGCGTGAATCGCTTCCTGGATCGCATCCAGGAACTGGCGCAAGGCATGACCCAGAGCAGCCGCCGCCTGACCGAGTCCAGCGAGCGCCTGCGCGACAACGCCGGAAGCATGCAACATTCCGCCACGGACGTGAATTCGCGCAGCCATGAAATGACTTCAGGATGCAACGATCTCTCCGACCTATCGCGGCAGATCGATGCCTTGTGCACGCAGGCGGCGCACTCGACCGCCGACGCCGCGCAGCGCGCCGCGCAAGGCGGACAGGTGGTCGACGAATCGATACGCCTGATGGAGCAGATCGTCGTCAAGTTCCGCGCCTCCTCCGCCGCGATCGCGCATCTAGGCGATCGCTCCAACGAAATCGGCTCCATCGTCGGCACCATCAAGGAAATCGCCGACCAAACCAATCTGCTGGCGCTGAACGCGGCGATCGAAGCCGCGCGCGCCGGCGAACAAGGCCGCGGCTTTGCGGTCGTCGCCGACGAAGTGCGTAAGCTGGCCGAAAAGTCCGCCGCCTCCGCGAGCGAGATCGACGGCATGATACGCGTGATGCAAGGCGACACCGAACAGGCCGTTTCGCTGATGAACGCCGGCATGACCGATGTCGAGTCCGGCAGCCAGTCGGCCACACGCTCGGGCCAGGAACTCGGCGAGATCGTCGGCAAAATCGGCGTCGTCTCCGCGCAAGTGCAAGAAATCGTCAATATGCTCGACAATCAGCGCCGCACCGTCGGCGCCCTCGCGAACAGCGCCCAAACCTTGGTCGACGCCAGTTCCACCAGCCTGTCGGCCGCGGACGCCACCGCTGGCGAAGCCAGCCAACTGGCCGGCCTAGGCAGCGATCTGAACGCGGCGGTCGGGCAGTTCAAGGTCTAGCGAACAAGCGCCGTCGCATCGTGTTCGATTCCGCCTGCCTAGATTTTCTCGGCGAACTCGCCGCGAACAACGACAAAATCTGGTTCGACGCCAACAAAGCGCGTTACGAATCCTTGGTGCGCGAACCGGCGCTGGCGTTTGTCGCCGCGATGGCGCCGCAGTTGGCGCAGTTCGCGCCGCAGTTTCGCGCCGATGCGCGCAAGATGGGCGGGTCGCTGATGCGCGTGTTCCGCGATACGCGCTTTTCGCGCGACAAAACTCCGTATAAAACCAATATCGGCATCCAGTTTCGCC
>DATETD010000208.1:0-6987 GCA_035283885.1 Rhodocyclaceae bacterium | reverse complement strand
GATGTGGCGGCGTATGTCGTCGTGTTGGCGATGCTGGCGTTCAGGCCGCACGGCTTGCTCGGCGACGATCTGCGCAAACGGGTATGAAGCGCCGATGAGCCAGGGCTTTTCTCGCGGCCTTTCGCCGCTCGACGCGATGTTGTCGGCGTTTTTGTTGAGCGCGCCCTTTTGGCTGCCGACGTATTTTCTGTCGCAATTGGCGTTTGTCGGCATTTATACGATCGCCTGTTTGGGCTTGATGCTGTCGGTCGGTTTTTGCGGTCAGGTATCGATGGGGCATGCGGCGTTTCTCGGGCTGGCGGCGTATACCGAGGTCTATCTGCAAAGTCGCGGTTGGCCGTTCTTGTTGTCGCTGCCGGTGGCGGTGGCGATGGCGGCGGGTTTGGGGGGGCTGATCGGCTTGCCGGCCTTGCGCGTGCGCGGCATGTATTTGTCGATTGCGACGCTGGCCTTCGGTTTTATCGTCGAGGAAGTCCTAGTGCGCGCCGAGGGTTTTACCGGCGGCAATCGCGGTTTGACGGCGTCGACGCTCGCGATCTTCGGCGTGGGTTTTCAGCAAGAAGAACGTTTTCATTATCTGGTCTGGATTGCGGCGTCAATGTGCGCTTGGATGGCGACGAATCTGTTGCGCAGTCCGACCGGACGCGCGTGGTTGTTGTTGCGCGATTCGGAAATCCTGGCGCAAAGTCTGGGCGTGGATGTGGCGCGTTATAAGACCTTGGCGTTCATGCTGTCGGCGGCGATGACCGGATTGGCCGGCGTTTTATATGCACATGAGCTGAGATTTCTCTCGCCGGATCAATTCACCGTAATGCAGTCGATCGAGTTGCTGATGATGATCGTGATCGGCGGTCTCGGCTCGGTGCGTGGCGCGGTGCTGGGCGCCTTGTTTTGGATTGCGATGCAGCAGGCGATCGCCCTGCTTAAGGATGTCTTGCCGACGGCGCTGGCGCAGCAAGCGGGTTTGCAGCCGACGATTTTCGGGCTGATTCTGATGGGCTTCGTGCTGTTCGAGCCGCGCGGCTTGCAAGGGCTGTGGTTGCGCTTGCGCGCCAGGGTGCGCGGCGAACCCGAGCCGCCGCGCCGCGCGCGCGCCTATGCGCGTTCGGAGCGTTTGCGATGAGCGCCGCCGTGTTGGAGTTGCAGCATCTGTCGCTGAGTTTCGGCGGGATTCGGGCGGTGCGCGACGTGTCGATGAGCGTCGCTTGCGGCGAGGTATGCGCCTTGATTGGGCCGAACGGCGCGGGTAAGACCAGTCTATTTAATCTGATTGGCGGGCTGTATCGGCCTAGCCAAGGGCGGGTGTTGCTCGACGGCGTGGAGATTTCGCGCCGCGCGCCGCACGAGATCGCTGCATTGGGGATAGCGCGCAGCTTTCAGAATATCGAACTGGTAGAAGAGGCGGATGTGTTCGAAAATTTGCTGATGGGCTTGCATTGCCGGCGGCAGTCGAGTTGGTGGCAGGATCTGCTGTCCTTGCCGCCATCGCGCCGCGCCGAGCGGCGTTTGCGCGCCGAGGTCGAGGCGATGCTGGTGCGGCTCGATCTGCAAGCGCATCGGCATACGCCGGTCGGGAATCTGGCGTATGGCGTGCGCAAGGTGGTCGAGTTGGCGCGCGCCTTGCTGATGCAGCCGCGCGTATTGCTGCTGGACGAGCCGTCGGCGGGTTTGAGCGCCGAGGAAACGCGACGCATGGGCGAATGGATACGGCGCATCGTCGCCGCAACGCCGATGGCGATCCTCATCGTCGAGCACGATATGAGCTTGGTGTCGCAGGTCGCCGACCGGGTGGTGGCTTTGTTGCAAGGCGAGGTGCTGACGATGGGCGCGCCCGCCGCAGTGCTGGCGCATCCGGCGCTGATCGAGGCGTATCTGGGCGAAGATTTCGAGGGTTGCGAGGATGGCGCATGAGCGATGCGGCATTGTTACGATTGGAGCGGCTATCGGTGGCTTACGGTCGCGTCGAGGCCTTGAGCGAGGTGTCCTTACATCTCGACGAGGGCGAGTGCGTGGCGGTGCTCGGGGCGAACGGCGCGGGTAAAACCACCTTGTTGCGTGCGATTTCGGGCATTTTGGCGGCGACGCAAGGGCGTATCGCATTCGATGGCGCAGAGATCCAGAATCTGCCGCCGGAGACGATCGTGCGACGGCGTTTGATTCATTCGCCGCAGGGCGCGTGCGGGCGCGAGATTTTTCCGTTGATGACGGTGCGCGATAATTTGCGTTTGGGCGCCTATACGCGGAACATTGGCCGCGACGAGATGTCGCACGATATCGACGCGGTGTTGAGGTATTTTCCGATTCTGCGCGAACGCTTGTTGCAACCCGCCGGGCGGCTTTCGGGCGGCGAGCAGCAAATGCTGGCGATGGGACGAGGGTTGATGGCGCGCCCGCGTCTGTGGTTGCTCGACGAGCCGAGTTTGGGTTTGAGTCCGAAGCGGGTGCGCGAGCTGTTCGAGATCGTGATGCGCGTCAGGAGCGAGCACGGTGTGAGCGTGCTGTTGGTGGAGCAGAATGCGCGTTTGGCCTTGAAGCATAGCGACCGTGCGTATGTGTTGTCGGCGGGTCGGGTGGCGACGACGGATTTCAGCGCGCGGCTGCGCGAGCGCGCGGATATTCATAAGTTGTATTTCGGCGAGTGGTAAACCGTCGATGCGTGAAAGTCGGCTCTGGCGAGACGGTTATTTCTCGTGGCGCCGCGCGGTGTTTCAACGAGAAAAGCAGGGTGTTGGGCAGGCTTCCAGTCCTCTTGTATTGCCGAGGTTTCGCATTAGAATTGCGTTATGGGTACACGAAAGCAACATAAACCTGAAGGCATCGAGCGACCGGAGGACGACGAGCGCGGCGGGGCCGTGCTGGCGCCCGAGAAAAACCGGGTCAAGCCGCCGCGGATGTACAAGGTGATGTTGCTGAACGACGATTACACGCCGATGGATTTCGTGATCGTCGTGCTCGAAAAATTTTTTAGCTTGCCGCGCGAGCAGGCGACTTTCGTAATGCTGAAAGTGCATAACGAGGGTCGCGGTTTATGTGGGGTGTATCCCCACGATATCGCGGCGACCAAGGTCGAACAAGTACGCGCGTTTGCGCATCGTCACCAGCATCCGCTGGCTTGCGTGATGGAGGAAAACCGATGATTGCCCAGGAACTTGAAGTGACGCTGCATATGGCTTTTGTCGATGCGCGTCAAAAACGTCACGAATTCATCACGGTCGAGCATCTCTTGCTCGCCTTGCTCGACAATTCGGCGGCGGCGGAGGTGTTGCGCGCGTGTGCGGCGGACATCGAATGGTTACGGCGCGAATTGCAGACTTTCATCAACGAACATACGCCGACGGTGGCCGGAACCGACGAGATCGACACCCAGCCGACATTGGGCTTCCAGCGCGTGATTCAGCGCGCGATACTGCATGTGCAATCCTCGGGCAAGAAAGAAGTCACCGGCGCGAATGTGCTGGTGGCGATCTTCGGCGAGAAAGATTCGCATTCGGTCTATTTCCTGCAACGCCAATCGGTGGCGCGCCTGGACGTGGTGAATTACATCGCCCATGGCATCAGCAAGGTCAAGACCGCGCCGAAAGCCGAGGCGACCGAACCCTATGCCGAAAACGCCGACAACGGCGAAAAGGCCGGCGCGCTCGAAAGTTTTACGCAGAATCTCAACCAGCTCGCCTTGATGGGCAAAATCGATCCGCTGATCGGTCGCGACAAGGAACTCGAGCGCGTGGTGCAGACCTTATGCCGGCGACGCAAGAACAATCCGCTGCTGGTGGGCGAAGCCGGCGTCGGCAAAACCGCGATCGCCGAGGGGCTGGCCTGCCGCATTATCGAAAATCGCGTGCCCGAGATTCTGACGAAAGCGGTGATTTATTCCTTGGATATGGGAATGCTGCTCGCCGGCACCAAATACCGCGGCGATTTCGAGCAACGGCTCAAAGGCGTGTTGAAGCAATTGGCCGACAATCCCGATGCGATCTTGTTTATCGACGAGATTCATACCCTGATCGGCGCGGGCGCGGCCTCGGGCGGCACGATGGACGCCTCGAACCTGTTGAAGCCGGCGCTGTCGTCGGGCGGCTTGAAGTGCATCGGCGCGACCACCTATAACGATTTCCGTAGCGTGTTCGAAAAAGATCATGCGTTATCGCGTCGCTTCCAGAAAGTCGAAATCAACGAGCCGTCGGTGGACGAAACCGTGTCTATCCTGCGCGGGCTGAAGCCTCGTTTCGAGGAGCATCACGGCGTCAAGTATTCGGCGGCGGCGATTTCGAGCGCGGCGGAATTGGCGGCCAAATACATCAACGACCGTCATTTGCCGGATAAGGCGATCGACGTGATCGATGAAGCCGGCGCGGCGCAACGTATTTTGCCGAAATCGAAACAGAAAAAATTGATCGGCAAGACGGAAATCGAGGAAATCGTCGCCAAGATGGCGCGCATTCCGCCGCAGCATGTCTCGGCGGACGACCGCTCGGCCTTGAAGAATCTCGATCGCGACTTGAAGAACATGGTGTTCGGTCAGGAAGCGGCGATCGACGCCTTGGCGCGCGCGATCAAAATGTCGCGTTCCGGACTCGGCAATCCGCAAAAACCCATCGGTTGCTTCCTGTTCTCGGGTCCCACGGGCGTCGGCAAGACCGAAGTCGCGCGGCAGTTGGCGTATGGCATGGGAATCGAACTGGTGCGCTTCGACATGTCCGAATATATGGAACGTCATGCAGTCAGCCGCTTGATCGGCGCGCCGCCGGGTTATGTCGGCTACGATAACGGCGGCTTGCTGACCGAAGCGATCACCAAAAAACCGCATTCGATCTTGCTGCTCGACGAAATCGAGAAGGCGCACCCGGATATCTTCAATATCCTGCTGCAAGTCATGGATCATGGCACGCTGACCGACAACAACGGGCGAAAAGCCGATTTTCGCAATACGGTCATCATTATGACGACGAATGCCGGTGCCGAGGCCTTGCAAAAAACCAGCATCGGCTTCACCGTCAATAAAAATCAAGGCGACGATCTGGCCGAAATCAAACGCCTATTCACGCCGGAATTTCGCAATCGCCTTGACGCGGTCATTTCGTTCAAGCCGCTCGATGCGAAAGTTATCTTGCGCGTCGTCGATAAATTTTTGCTGCAACTCGAAAGCCAGTTGCACGAAAAGAAAGTCGATGCGGTGTTCACCGATGCTTTACGCGCTTGGCTCGGGGAGAAGGGCTTCGATCCGCTGATGGGTGCGCGACCGATGGCGCGTTTGATTCAGGATACAATCCGCGCCGCCTTGGCGGACGAGCTGCTGTTCGGTCGCCTGATCAACGGCGGTCGCGTGGTGATCGATCTCGACGAACACGAGAAAGTCACGCTGAGTTTTGTAGAAAACCATGACTCGGTCACGCCTTCGGAAGCGCCGGCGGTGTAACGAACCGCAACCAGCGGCTGCGTTAACCCCGAAAATCTCTTTTGTCCACGAAAAGCACGAAAGACACGAATAAAAACAATAGGTTGCGTAGAAATTCATTCAGCCGACGGGTGAGTACTAAGCGACCGATTTGTATTTGATTTTTTCGTGCTTTTTGTGTATTTCGTGGACAACTGCTTTTTCTAGGTTTATCGCAGCCATTTTTTTATAGCCGTATTAAATCAACGGAATATTATGATGGATTTGCTTACCACCGATCTTTGCGACGCCAACGAAGACAAGGTGCGCGTCGTCGAACCGATGTTCAATCTCTACGGCGGACGGCTGGCGTTTCACGGCGCGATCGCCACGCTCAAGCTGTTCGAGGATAACTCCTTGGTCAGGCAGACACTAGGCTCACCGGGCGCCGGGCGCGTGCTGGTGATCGACGGCGGCGGCAGTCTGCGGCGCGCATTGCTCGGCGATCAGTTGGCGCAACTCGCGGTCGACCACGGCTGGGCCGGCGTGGTGGTGTACGGTTGCATTCGCGATTCGCGCGCCATCGCCGAAATGGATCTCGGCGTCGCGGCGCTCGACACGCACCCGCTGAAGACCGTCAAGCGCAACGTAGGTGAAATCGATATTCCGGTGACCTTCGGCGGCGTGACTTTCAATCCGGGCGAATGGCTGTACGCCGATGAAGACGGGATTATCGTCGCGGCGCAAGCGATCCACTGAACGGCCGACTCGATCTAATCGGTCTCCTCGATAGATGTGTCTTTTATAAGACATCTGTTTTCGGTCTTATATAAGACTGCTTGCCGCCGAACGGCAATCTAACTATAATGCGCGCCGTTGTTTCGGTTGCGAAACAGCTTCAAAATGACTCTTGAGAGGATTGCACTATGAGTGATCGCAAACAGGCGGCTGCCGCCCTTGAAAAAGATTGGGCCGAGAACCCGCGCTGGAAAGGCATCAAACGTGGCTATACGGCGGACGACGTCGTGCGTCTGCGTGGCTCGTTCCCCATCGAATACACCCTGGCGCGTCGCGGCGCCGAGAAACTGTGGGACTTGGTCAACAACACCCCCTATGTCAACTGCCTCGGCGCGCTGACCGGCGGCCAAGCCATGCAGCAAGTCAAGGCCGGCATCAAGGCCATCTATTTGTCGGGCTGGCAAGTCGCCGCCGACAACAACAGCTACATGGCGATGTACCCCGACCAGTCGCTGTACCCCGTGGATTCCGTGCCTAAGGTGGTCGAGCGCATCAACAACTCCTTCCGTCGCGCCGACGAAATCCAGTTCTCCAAGGGCGCGAATGTCGGCGACAAGGATTACATCGATTACCATGTGCCGATCGTTGCCGATGCCGAAGCCGGTTTCGGCGGCGTGCTGAACGCCTTCGAACTGATGAAAGCCATGATCCGCGCCGGCGCTTCCGGCGTGCACTTCGAAGACCAGCTCGCTTCCGTGAAGAAGTGCGGCCACATGGGCGGCAAGGTGCTCGTGCCGTCGCAAGAAGCCGTGCAAAAGCTGATCGCTGCGCGTATGGCGGCTGACGTGCTTGGCGTGCCGACCATCATCCTCGCG
>DATETD010000207.1:0-5506 GCA_035283885.1 Rhodocyclaceae bacterium | reverse complement strand
ATGCGCGTGGCGCGCGAGTCGCGTCCGCTACGCACCTGCCGCAAGCCCTCGGCCAAACCGGCATGGATCGGGTCTATGCCCAAAGCGACGATATGCACGGTTTGATCGTCGCCCCAGGAAATCGAGATTTCTACGCCGTCGATAAAGGGCAGCCCGATCTCGGCGGCGGCGGCGCGCGCTTCCACGAGGCCACCGAGTTCGTCGTGATCGGTCAGCGCCAGCAGTTCGACGCCGTTGGCGTGAGCGCGTTTGACCAGTTCGGTCGGGGTCAATAATCCATCGGATACGGTGGAATGGCAATGCAGGTCGGCGTTAAGTGGTTTCATGCGCGCATTTTACCTAGCGCATGATGAAAGTCGGCGCTGGCGAGACGGATGTTGCGGCGAAATTTACGAATTTCGCGTCGCGGTGGGTGCTAAACGCCGGGTCAAGTCGATCCAGCGCCGTGCGTCGGCGATAGTTTGCGCCGAATGATGGTCTTCGCGACCTAGGGTGAATTGCTCGACCAGACTGAAAAAGACGCGCGCCATCAGCGACAGTTCGGAGCGTTTGGCGAGCACCGGCATAATGAATGCGGTTTTTCTTCGACCGTGGGCGCGCGCCCAGCGGAAGAAGTTGGCGAGCGGGATAATGGCGGTAGATTTGAATTGGATCAGTTCGCTAAAGTCGTAGATGGCGTACCACTGGCGTTGCGTCAGCCTCTGCTCTTCGACCAGGTCGCGGATGGTTTCGAGCATCTGTTCCAGGGCTTGGTGATCGAAAACCGGGGTGTTTTCGGTATTGGAAACCTGCACGATCAGTACATCGCCATCCAGGTAAAGCTTGAAATAATCCCGGTCGCGCAGCAGTTCCATGATCGGACGCTATCGATTGAGGGCGCGCATCGCACCTTCCATTCCCGATAGCGTCAATGGAAACATGCGCTGGCCGAACAGCGTGCGGATGATGCTGATCGAGTGGCGGTAATCCCAGAGACGTTCCGGTTCGGGATTGAGCCAGACGCTACGCGGCCAGGTTTCGAGCAGGCGTCCCAGCCAGACGGCGCCCGATTCTTCGTTGGAATATTCCACCGAGCCGCCGGGTTGCAGGATTTCGTAGGGACTCATGGTGGCGTCGCCGACGACGATGACTTTGTAGTCTTCGCCGTAAGTGTGCATGATTTCGCGCAACGGAAATCGCTCATTATGACGGCGACGGTTATCTTGCCAGACGTGATCGTAGATGCAGTTATGAAAATAGAAATACTCTAAATGCTTGAATTCGCTTTTAGCGGCGGAAAATAGCTCCTCGCAGACCTTGATATGGTCGTCCATCGAGCCACCGATGTCGAGGAACAGCAGCACTTTGACCTTATTGTGCCGTTCCGGACGCATCTTGATGTCCAGCCAACCGGCATTGCGGGCGGTGCCGGCGATGGTGCCGTCGAGATCGAGTTCTTCTTCGGCGCCTTCGCGCGCAAAGCGGCGTAGACGCCGCAACGCCAATTTGATATTGCGCGTGCCGAGCTCGACGGCGTCGTCGAGGTTGCGGTATTCGCGGTTTTCCCAGACTTTGATCGCAGTGCGATTGCCGGCGGATTCGCCGCCGACGCGAATGCCCTCGGGATGATAACCGCTATTGCCGAACGGCGAGGTTCCGCCGGTGCCGATCCAGCGATTGCCGCCTTGGTGCCGTTCTTTTTGCTCTTCGAGGCGTTTTTTGAATTCCTCCATCAGCTTGTCCCAGCCGAGCTTTTCGAGTTTGGCTTTCTCCTCGGGCGTCAGATGCTTCTTGGTCATGGCTTTAAGCCAGTCTTCGGGAATGTCGGCGTCCAAACCGGGGATGGTTTGCACGCCTTTGAAGTACTCGCCGAACGCCTTATCGAATTTGTCGTAATGCGTTTCGTCTTTGACCAAGCAGGCGCGCGACAAGTAATAGAAGTCGTCGATCGAGTGACCGGCGACCCGCGCCTTGAGCGCTTCGAGCAAGGTGAGAAATTCGCGCGTCGAGACCGGGATCTTGTTGGCTTTGAGATGGAGGAAGAAGTCGATCAGCATGATGTTCGCGTTCTGTGAATCAACGGTTTTGCCGCGCCATATGGGTCAAGCGTTCGAACAAGCTCAAGTCCTGCTCGTTTTTCAGCAAGGCGCCGGCCAGCGGCGGCACGATGACTTTGCGATCTTTGGAGCGCAAGGCTTCGGGCGGAATATCTTCGGCCACCAATAGCTTGAGCCAATCGATCAGTTCCGAGGTCGAGGGCTTCTTTTTCATGCCCGGAACGTCGCGTAGTTCGAAAAACACTTCGAGCGCTTCTTTGAGCAGGTTTTGTTTGAGCTTGGGGAAATGTACCTCGACGATACGCTCCATGGTGATCTTGTCGGGGAATTTGATGTAGTGGAAGAAGCAGCGGCGCAGGAATGCGTCGGGAAGTTCTTTTTCGTTATTGGAGGTGATGATGACGATCGGGCGGCGGACGGCGCGTATCGTTTGGCGGGTTTCATAGACATGAAATTCCATGCGATCCAGCTCGCGCAGCAAGTCGTTGGGGAATTCGATGTCGGCTTTGTCGATTTCGTCGATCAAGATCACGCCGGGGGTTTCGCGTTCGAAAGCTTGCCACAACACGCCTTTGACGATGTAGTTGGCGATGTCTTTGACCTTTTCGTCGCCTAATTGCGAATCGCGCAGGCGGGAGACGGCGTCGTATTCGTAGAGGCCTTGCTGGGCTTTGGTGGTGGATTTGATATGCCATTGCAGTAACGGCAGATCGAGAGCGCCGGCGACCTCTTCGGCCAGCATGGTTTTGCCCGTGCCGGGTTCGCCCTTAATCAGCAGCGGTCGTTGTAAGGCGATTGCCGCATTGACGGCGAGCATAAGGTCGGGGGTGGCGACGTAGGAATCGGTTCCGGTAAAACGCATGGGAGTTCTCGTAGTAGGGTGTGTGAAAGCAATCTTAAAGCAAGCGACGTTCGCTCAGTTCGGCGGCCAAGCGTTGCGGATCGCGAAAATGATGGACATGGTAACCGAGCCGGCGGGCGCTTTGGATATTGGCGAGATTGTCGTCGATAAACAGGGTTCGATGGGGTTGTAGCGCGCATCGATGTTGCAGACGGTGGAAGAACGCCGGGTTGGGTTTGGCCAATTTTTCTTCGCCCGAAACGACGATATCGCGAAACAGCTTGAGAAATTCGTAGCGCGCCTGTGCGATCGGAAACGTTTCCGCCGACCAGTTGGTGAGCGCGTAGAGCGGAATATTACAGGCGTTTAAGGCGTTCAGCAGGTCCACCGTGCCTTGAATCGCCCCGACCAGCATCTCGTCCCAGCGTCCATAGTAAGCGCAGATCAGTTCGCGATACTCCGGAAAGGCGGCGCATTGGATTGCGGTGGCCTCGGCCAGCGGTCTGCCGGCGTCCTGATGCTCGTTCCACGATTGCGGGCAGATATGGTCGAGAAAATAGTCCATTTCCGCCATATCGGCAAACAGTTTGCGATAAAGGTGGCGTGGATTCCAGTCGATCAGCACGCCACCCAGGTCGAAAACGACGCTAGCAATCATGAATTACATCTTGCATTCGCTGTCGTCGCCGCGGCCGATACCCTTGCCGCCGCCTTTGTTTTGTGCGATGGAACTCGGCATGGTGACCTGGATGCCCTGCTGCGGCGGTACTTGCACCGGCGGCGTGGCGGCGTTGGCGACGTAAGCGAATTGTCCTGCATTGATCTGCACGGTTCCGGCGGGGTTGCTGACGGCGACCGCGCCGCTGGCGACGTCGACATGCAAGCCGTTGGCGGGCGGTTGTCCGCTGACGGTGGGGACGTTGGCGCAATCGTTCTGGCAAATCAAAAAACCCAAATGGGTGCCGCGAATACCGATGGTGGCGGTTTCGGTCTGGAAGCTGACCTTGTCGCGATTGCGTTTGCCGATCAGCCCGGTGACGGCGCGCAGGCCGCCCTTGAGCATATTCATCACGATGTTGTCGGAATCGGGCTTGGCGGCGTTGTAGGAATAATTTTCGATTTTGAGTTGACTTCCAGGGCGCAGCACCACTTCGCCGCCATCGACGAATTTCAGTCGGGCGTAGGTTTCGGCTTCGGTGCTCAAGGTGTCGCCTTCGTGAATCTCGGACTTGACCGAAAGCATTTTGCTGCTGCCGTCGGCGCGTTTGGCCGACAAGATGCCCGACAGGTGGGTGATGTGTCCCGCCGAATCGGCGCGGGCGGTCATCGATGCGGCGATCGTCAAGGCGACGATCACCGGAAAGGCGGCGACTTTATGAGGCGACATGTTTCATTTCTCCAGAAGAAGAGCGATGGCGTATCGTAGCGCAGGCTCGACTTAAATTAGTTATCGCCGCGTTAAAAACCGTAAGCAAAACTAAAATGACCGCGTAAGTCGCCTTGAATGGATGTGGTGGGCGAGTTGCTGTCGAATACGCGCGCGAGATCGAAGCGTGCGCTGATGTCTTTTTTCAGGTTGTAACGCAGGCCGACGCCGATCGACGATGCATTCGCCTGCATATAACTGGGGTGAGTCCCCAAATTGTAGCCGTTCGACCAATCGTAGAAGATCAGCACTTTAAGATTGCCGCTGAGGCCCAAGGCCGGAGCGATCTCGGGCGAATACGCTTCCAAGTTGCCGACATAGCCTTTGTCGGTCGACAGCGCACGTTCGTTGAAGCCGCGCACCGTCGTCGAACCGACCAAGCCGATCTGTTCGGACGAGGGGAGGGCGCTTGGCGTGTATTGGGCGGTCAATGCGGCGCGGATCAACCATTCGTTCGCCAACATTTTCGAATAGCTGCCCCCGGCGCGCAACACCGTGAATTCGCTCTTGATGCGGCGGCTATTGGCGGCGGAATATCGATCGAAGCCCGAATCGCCGTTGGCGTAAGGGCCGAAGCTGTATCCTACGCCCATCGGAAACAGATGGTGGCTCAGGCCGATATTGAAGTCGATGATTTGTCCGGGTTGCAGCCATTGACCGCTGTAGGTGGCGCTGACCGGTCGCAAGGTGTAGGGAGTGCAAGCGGCGTTGCCGGGGATCGGCGGATCGATTGAAAACGATGCGCCGGTCGTCGGATCGATGCAGCGCGTGTTCATATATTTATAATCGAATCCGGCAACTAGGCGAGAGCTGTATTCGCCCTGTCGCGCAAAGATGTGGTTGTAACGCAGTCCGAACACCTGGCCTTTGCCGTTGATCGCGAGTCCGCCGCCCAAGTTCGGCGATATGCTCGGGGTGTTGGTGCTGGAGTTGCCGTAAATCAGATCGACGCTGTCGCCGATCGCGTAGATCGGCAGTCGGTAACCGACGCTGAAGATATCGACTTTGACGCCCGAAGGCGCGTCGGGCGTCGTGGTGTACGCCAATGTGAGCACTTGATCCGCATTGAATACGTACGCATTTTGCCACGAGACGCCGATCCGACTCTTGCCGCTGGCTTTGGCGCCGGTATTGTCCAGAGTAAGGAAGGTCCGGATGGGGTTTTCTTCGGTCACCTGGATTTTGGCGTTGACCTTGTTTTCG
>DATETD010000206.1:0-3858 GCA_035283885.1 Rhodocyclaceae bacterium | reverse complement strand
CCGCGCGAGCCGAATCCGCGAGACGATCTTATGGGAGCGTCGCCATCGAACTGAATCGGATCGATCTTGCGCTTTCGCGCTTCGGCATTCACCAACGAACGCTGGGCGGCTTTGCGGTGCTGGTGTTGCTGCTCGCCGTATTGGCGAGTTTTTCCTGGACCCACCTGATGCGGATCGAAAGCGGCGTGCGTGCGGCGGAGCACGCGGCGAATGCCGATGCGGCGGTCGGTCGGATCGGCAATCAGCTCGACCGCCTCAATAGCTCGGCGCGACGTTTTCTGCGCTCGCGCGATTTGGCCGATATCGCCGCCGCGCGCGCCGCCGCGCACGAAACCGGCAAGGCGCTCGATACGGCGATCGCCGAATTCGGCGGCCTGACCGTGCTCGTCCTGCGGGAGCGTGCGATTCGCGACGGCCTGGCGCGTCATGCGAAGGCGCTGGAAACGGCGGCGGCGACGACCGAATCGCAAAGCCGCAGCATCGACGAATTTCTCGCCGCCGGCGTAGCCGTCGGCAATATCGTCCATGTGCCGGGCGAAACCGCTTTCGGCGTCGGCAATCTCAAGGCGGCGCAGATGGCAACGGAATTCGCGACCGGCTTCCATCTGAGCAAAGCGGCGTTGGCGCGTTACGTCATGACGCTGCAACCCAGCGACCGCGATAGCGCGCACCAGGAGTTGGCGGCATTCGACGCCGCGTTGGCGGCGCAAAAGCCCTCCGGCATCGAAAAGTTCGACCGCTTCCTCAAGATCATCAGCGAAAAGGCGCCCGTTTATCGCGCCGCCGCCGCCGAGGTGCTCAAGGCGATCGCCGCCAAGGCCGCTGCCGAAGCGGAGCTGGCCCAGGCGACGCGCCACCTCGATGAAATCATCGGCGCATTGAAGCAGGATTTCGCACGTTTACGCGCGGACGCCACCGCCGCTCAGGTCGGAACGATCCTGTCGCTCAAGCAGGTATCGCTGACGATCGCCGCTGCCGCGATTATTTTGGCGATCTTCCTCGGCTGGCTGATCGGCGGCTCGATTACGCGACCGATCCGGTCGATGACCGAGGCAATGCAGTATTTGGCGGCGGGCGCGCTCGACGCCGTGACTCCGGCGCTCGACCATCGCGACGAGATCGGTCGCATGGCGCACGCGCTGGAAGTGTTTCGCGAAAACGCACGTCGCATACGCGCGGCCAAAGACGAGGCCGAACACGCCAATCGGGTGGCGCGACAGACGTATCGCGAGTTGCAGTCGGTCAATGAGGAACTCAAAGCCGCCAAGATCGCAGCGGACGCCGCGACGCAAGCCAAAAGCGATTTTCTCGCCAATATGAGCCATGAGATTCGCACGCCGATGAACGCCGTCATCGGTCTGGCGCAACTTGTGTTGCATACCGAACTGACGCCGAAGCAGCGCGATTACCTGCAAAAACTGAACGCCTCGGCGCGCGCCTTGCTCGGCATCCTCAACGACATTCTCGATTTTTCGAAGATCGAGGCGGGCAAGTTGGCGCTGGAGAACATCGAGTTCGATTTGCGCGAGGTCATGGCCAATCTGTTCAATGTCGTCAGCCTCAAGGCCGAGGAAAAAGGCCTGGAAATTCTGCTGTCGCAAGGACCCGAGACCCCCAACCGCCTGATCGGCGATCCGCTGCGACTCGGCCAGATTCTGCTCAATCTGGCCGGCAACGCGATCAAGTTCACCGCCGTCGGCGAGATTGTCGTCGCCGTCGAAGTGGCGACGCGTCGCGACGACGGATTGCGGCTGCGCTTTCAGGTCAGCGACACGGGCATCGGCATGAGCGCCGAGCAGCAGGCCGGTTTGTTTCAGTCGTTCCATCAAACCGACAGCTCGATCACGCGCCGTTTCGGCGGCACCGGATTGGGTTTGGCGATCTCCAAACAGTTGGTGGAAATGATGAACGGGCGTCTGTGGGTGGAAAGCCAGTTGGGCGTCGGCAGCCGCTTTTTCTTCGAAATCGAATGCGGCGCGGCCGACGCCGACGCCGACGGCGATAGGCTGTTGCTGCCGGATGCGCTGAAAAACAAGCCGGTGCTGGTCGTCGACGACAATGCCGCCGCGCGCGAAGTGCTCGCGGAAATGCTCGAACGGATGTCGTTCCGCGTCGAAACGGCGGACTGCGGCGAAGCCGCGCTACAGCGGATCGAAGAGCACGCTGCCGCTTGCGCCGAGCCGTTCAGTATGATCTTTATGGATTGGAAGATGCCGGGCCTCGATGGCGTCGAGGTGGCGAAAAAGATCAAGCAAGAACAGCACTTGAAGGATATTCCCGCGATCCTGATGGTGACCGCCTACGGACGCGAGGAAATTTCGAAGCAGGCGCACGACGCCGGTCTGGACGGGTTTCTGGTCAAACCGGTCGGTCAATCCCTGTTGTACGACACAATACTCGATGTCTTCGGCTATGCCACACGCGCGACGACGCGCGCATCGATGCAGCGCCAGGAGTTGGCGGGCCGAACCGGGGCGATTCGCGATGCGCGCGTATTGCTGGTCGAGGACAACGCGATCAACCGGCTGGTCGCTCGGCAGTTCCTGGAAATGGCGGGCTTGATCGTCGACGAGGCCTTCGACGGCAAGGATGGCGTCGAAAAGACCTTAGCCGGCGAGTACGATCTGGTATTGATGGATCTTCAGATGCCGGAAATGGACGGACTCGAAGCCACGCGGCGGATTCGCCACGTCGCCGGGTTCGACGGTTTGCCTATCCTCGCCATGACGGCGAATGCGATGACCGGGGACCGCGAACGGTGTTTAGCGGCGGGCATGAACGACCATATCGCCAAGCCGATCGATCGGCAGCAGTTGTTCGATGCGCTCGTGCGCTGGATACCGGCGCGCGCCTCGCCACCCGTTGCGCACAGCGGCGTAAGCACGTCGATGCTGCCGTCGATCGACGGACTGAACACCCGCATCGGCGTGGCGCGCGTCGGCGGATCGGTCGATTTTTATCTCCGCTTGTTGCAGAATTTTCTCGACGAGAATGCGCACGTTGTGCAAGACGCGACGGCGGCGCTCGCGGAGGGGCGCTTTGCGGATGCGCAGCGCATCGCCCATACCCTTAAGAGCACGGCGGCGACATTGGGGGCCGAGCCGGTGTCGGCGCTGGCGGCGGCGCTGGAATCGGCGCTGCGCGACGGACGGAACGATGCGGCGCCGTCCGCGGCGGATGCGCTAGCGCCGGCGCATACCGACTTATGCCATGCCTTGACCGCCTATTTTGCGCAGCGATCGACAGCGCTGGCCGCCGCTGCATCGCCGCCGACCGACATTAACCCGCAGCAGATCGTCTCGTTGTTGCAGTCCTTGCGCGCGCTGTTGGCTGCGGGCGACTCCAGAGCGGACGATCGCGTGACGGAATTGCGCGCGCAGCTCGAACATAGTCGCTGGAGCGCCGTCGTCGATGAAATCGGCGCCTTGGTCGACGATGTCGAATTCGCACAAGCGCTACAGCGCACCGCGCAGTTATTGACCGAAATCCGCAGCCTCGACGGGAGAACACTATGAATAACGACCGTCAGCGCATCTTGGTCGTCGACGACGAGCGTATCAATCGCAGCGTGCTGGCCGACCTGCTTAGCGACGACTATCAAGTGCTGCTGGCGAAGAGCGGCGCGCAGGCGCTGGAACGCGTCGCTCAGGATAATTGCATCGATCTGATTTTGCTCGACGTTATGATGTCGGATATGGACGGTTATGCGGTCATCCGTCGGTTGAAAGACGATGCGCGAACGATGGCTATCCCTGTGGTATTCATCACCGCGCTCGATTCGGAAGGCGACGAGGAACGCGGCCTCAATCTCGGCGCCAGCGATTACATTCGCAAGCCGTTCAATCCAGCGATCGTCCG
>DATETD010000205.1:0-4007 GCA_035283885.1 Rhodocyclaceae bacterium | reverse complement strand
TCACTACCCCGCGCGCCAACGTCGGATGTCGCTTGCCCTTGTTCCACGAGGTACCACCCAAGGTTACGCCGTGATAGAGCGTGCAGTCGTCGCCGATTTCCGCCGTCTCGCCGATGACGACGCCCATGCCATGGTCGATAAATACCCGACGTCCGATGGTGGCGCCGGGGTGAATCTCGATCCCGGTAATCCAGCGTGTGAAGTGAGAAAGGAAGCGCGCCAGCCAGCGCCAGCGCCAGCGCCAAAGCCGGTGCGACAGGCGATGCAAGGTTAGAGCATGTACGCCGGGGTAGCAGGTCAACACCTCCCAGATCGAGCGGGCCGCCGGATCGCGTTCGAAAACGCAAAGAATGTCATCGCGCAAACGGGAAAACATAGATTCTTTCCATTAAAGAAATCGACGCCATCGCGGGCCATCCGGCGCCGGGAGCATCAATAATTCGAGGGTTTCTCCAGTGCCGATAGTAGTCCACGCAGAATATTCGCCTCTTCCTTTTCGAGCACCGCCCGCGCAAACAGACGACGCAAGCGTGCCATCAGCCGTTTGGGGCTGGCCGGATCGAGAAAGCCGCTGGAGATCGCAGCACGTTCGAGATGCGCCATCAAATGCTCGATTTCGTTATGATCGGCGGGCAAGCCGGCGCCGGAAATCGCCGGAGGTTGCCCCGGATCCTTGACGGCGAGACGCAGCTCGTAGGTCATAATCTGTACAGCCGCCGCCAGATTCAGCGAGCTGAATTCCGGATCGACCGGGATCATGGCCCAATGTCGGCAAAGCGCCAACTCTTGGTTCGACAAGCCGGATGTTTCGTTACCGAACACTAATGCGACGTCGGTGGAGACGGTATGCAGATGGGTCGTCAATTCGGCGGCGGCTTCGCGCGCCCAAAGCGCAGGCGTCGCCAATTCGCGTCGCCGGGCGGTCATCGCTACCGCCAAAGACGTCCCGGCAAGCGCTTGAGTGAGCGCAACGACGACGTGCGCCGCCTGTAAAACATCCGTAGCGCCCGCCGCCATGGCGTCCGCTTGCGCATCGGGGAAGACTTTCGGATTGACCAGCACCAGTTGTGACAAGCCCATGGTCTTCATCGCCCGAGCCACGGCGCCGATATTGCCCGGATGACTGGGGTGGGAGAGCACGATACGCACTCGATCCAACCTGGCCGGAGGCAGCGTTGCCGCATTCGTCAATTGAGCAGAATTCATCGCACCTTAACTGATCGTGATCGTTCGACCGCAACCGAGAACCCTTCGGCGACGCGGCGGGCGCAGGATACCATTGCCCCGCGATGAGGCCAAGCGACAATCGCAGCGCGCCATTGCGACGCATGGACTCTCTTTGTGTGGGATACGCGATAAAAATTACTAAAGAGGCTTGCGGTATGGTTTTGAGTAGTCTATAATGCGCTCCTTGTTTAGTTCCTCGATAGCTCAGTCGGTAGAGCGCCGGACTGTTAATCCGTAGGTCCCTGGTTCGAGCCCAGGTCGGGGAGCCAAGAAATATAAGGCCTTGCATGCGTTTTTGCTTGCGAGGCCTTTTGCTTTTGGGCCGGTGTCGAAGCAATGGCGAGTTATTTTCCGACTTCTGCTACAAGAGTCTTCGCTGCCGGGAACACGCCGCACTGGACGGCGCCCCGCAAAACCGATCCTGTATGACGACCACCTTGTAGTAGTCTTACTGGGTATCTGCCTCCGACCCGCTATCTTTCCATAGGGAATCAATGGACTAGCAGGGCAGGGGAGTGGAGCGGGCGATGGGAATCGAACCCACGGCTCTAGCTTGGGAAGCTAGGGTATTGCCATTATACGACGCCCGCTAAGAACGCCGAATTTTAGCATGGGGCGGGCGGTCGCAGCCGTTCTCATTTTGAAATACAAATCGGCGATCGGATCTCGAATCATGACAGCCCTCCCATATTTGATGCTAATAGAATCTGTCGGAGATCGATTGGGCTGACTCCATCTATTCAATATGAGCGAATCGCGCAGGCCTTCGACCCTTCGACTTAAGCGTCGCCGCCGCGACGCCGCAGCCGTCGCGCCAGCGCCGACTTTTAGCGGCTCGTTTCGATACGAAAGTCGATGGCGTTGCCGTGTTGGATCATCGATTTCACCGGGCATTCGGCGATGGAGTCCAGCACCCGAGGAATCAGTTCAGCCGGAAAGCCGTCGGGAAAGTGGGTCAGTATCGCAATCCGACGAATTTCGGCGCCGCCCAAGGCCGCCGAAGGCTTCAGGCGAATGCCGATTCCGGCGGAATCGATGCCCGCCGCCGCGCACGCCTTATGCGCATACACGCCCGCGCACGCGGCGATGGTGGCGAGCGCGCCTTCGAACGGATTCGGCGCGGAGCCGTCGGTGGCGAACACCGACACGCCGCTGCGCGAAGCGACTTTGAACGTGGAACTGCCGTCGAGCGATAAGGAAAACATGGCGGGACTCCGAAATTCGTGGAAAAACGCATTCTCTGCGCAAAACGACGGCGGGTCTGTGAGTAAGGTTACATACCCGAGCCAGGCTTGCTCGGCCTTCGGCGACATGTCGTTCGGCTCGATTTTCGACGACGAGGAAGGCAAAGTGGATTTTTCGGCATATAATAATGCCGTTCGTTTCGATGCTCGCGCATTATGGAATTCGAACGACGTATCTAGCCATGGAGAAAAAATGAAAAACATTCTTACCGCAATCGGCTGTTGGCTGTGTTTTGTCGGGTTTTCGATAAGCGCGTCGGCGTTTCCCGCCGCCGATTATTATCCGCTGCGTCAAGGCGATCGATGGACCGGGAACGAGGATGGGACGACGATTACGAAAACCGTGTCGGGCGGCGCATACGTTTTGCCGAACGGAGCGGTGGCGAGCATAATCGATTCGACTCAAGGCTATCGCAGTTACAGGATCAACGACGCACTGGGATTACGTATTGCGGGAGGATACGCAAGCCCCTCGAGCAGCGATCCGACATCGCTTTCGATGACTCTCGATCCGCCCTTTGTCGACTTGGCGGCAGACGTAGTCCTGGGGCAGCGCGTTGCGAGCGAAGGCGCTGCCGTACTCGTTTCCAATGGGCGTAGCGCCAATCTGAGCTATAGCGGTTCTTCGACGCCGGTGCGTTTCGAGACGGTCACCGTGCCCGCCGGAACATTCAACGCATTGCGCGTCGAGCAGCAAGTTCGCATCTATGGCAACGGCGCGAATGGGCCGGTCGATATGACCAGCACCGAAACGCAATGGTTGGTCAGCGGCGTCGGGCCGGTGAAATCGGAAAGCGCGACCGTCATCAACGGGGTGGCCGAAAATAGTTCGTATGCCTTGCACTCTTACAATGTTTATGCGCCCGACACTACGCCCGATTCGTTCGGTTTTGGCCCCGTGTTTGCGGATGCCGTGCCCGGTGCTGTCGTCGAGTCGGTGCAGATTCAGGTGAAGGGTCTCGGCGATTTGGCGCGGATTAGCGTGAGCGGCGGCGAGTATCGCGTTAATTGGGGCGACTACACTTCGAAACCCGGCTTTGTTCGGCTGGGCGACTTTGTTTCCGTGCGTCAAACCGCCGGCGCCAACTGGGGCGAGACGACGAGCGCCGTGTTGACCATAGGCGGGGTTAGCGCCTCCTTCGATGTTAGAACCTTGGCGAAAGCGCCCAGCGGCAATCTTTTGTATTTTTTAAGCGAAGCCGGCGACTATGTCGGTCAGGGGAAGAAGGTTTTAGTCGGTGGGGAGACTGCGATTGCAGTGAGTCAGCGTATGACAGGACGTTCTCCTCTTACATTTAACATCCTATCTCCCAACGGCTGGTCATTGTCGCTTTTGGCCGCAGATAGCAGCCCTCGCTTGGCCGTAGGGAGTTATGAGGATGCTACCGAGGCGCCTTTTTCGTCGTTAGGAACTCCAGGGCTGTCATTTACCGGGAATGGGCGTAGCTGCAATACGGTAAAGGGCCGCTTCGATGTGCTGGAAGCCGTTTATGATGCGGATGGCAAAGTTCGGAAATTCGCCGTCGATTTCGAACA
>DATETD010000204.1:0-2782 GCA_035283885.1 Rhodocyclaceae bacterium | reverse complement strand
CCGCCGATGGCGACCGACGAAGCGACGCCGCTCGACATGGGCAATGCCCCGGCGACAGGCGCGGGATGGCCCGATAGTCTGCCGCCCTTCGATATCCCCGCCGCGTTGATCCGCACCAGCGGCAAGCGGACGCTATTGCGCGACCTGATCCTGATGTTCCATGAAAACTACGCCAATGTCGTTGCCGATCTGCGCCGCCTGACGGCGGACGGCGTCGATGGCAGCGAGGAAGCGACTCGCCTGGCCCACTCGCTCAAAGGCGTGGCGGCGACGCTCGAAGCGAAATCGCTCGCCGCCGCAGCCTTGATCGTGGAACGCGCCTGCGCCGCGGGTCAGCGGGATGGGCTGAGTGGCTTGATCGACGTGCTCGAACAGGAAATCGCGCCGGCGCTCGCCGCGGCGGCGAGTTTGCAGACGCAGACGAATAGCGACAAGGCTGCACGTTCCGTCGTCGATGCAGGGCGAATCGCCGGCATCGTCGACGAACTGTTCGGCTATCTCGAAACCTACGATATGCAAGCCGTAAACAGCGTCGAACAACTCGTCCAAGAACTCGACGGCGACGCCGCCGCCGCCGAGATTGCGCAGGAATTGGACCGACATATTCGGCGCTTCGACTACGAATCCGCGATCGTCGCCTTACGCCGTTTGACCGTACATTTCGATCTGCCGGAACGTGCGGCTTGCGACGCGTAAACCCGCTCGCTGTGGCGTCGAGACAGCGCTGTCGTTAAAAGTCGGCGCTGGCGGGACGGATGGGTCGCTGCGATGGCCGATGGTGGTTGAGGATTTGTTTCGTATAATTCTCCAGAGTTATTGCGGCGATGGGAATATTCCTTCAGAAACCGTAGAGCGGTATTGATTTTGTTGTGGGTTACTGTATTATTCTATGCACATTCAATGTTAATTGGGTTTTGGCGATGGTTTTTCAGGTTGCGTTACGGTAATGCCATTATGCTATTTTTATACATTCGATATATCTAATAGGGATGTTTTCAGCGAAAATTCTCTTTCGCACAGGAAAGATTGGAATCGGACGCCTGTCCGGGTATCTCTCGTTCATGTATGGGGCAGGCGATGCAACGACTTGAAGAACTGATTCAGAGCGCTTCATTTTCGGAACTCGGCCCAACGCTAGAGGCTTGGTCCGAAAACGACAAGCGCGCAGGCGCCAAGTGGCTACAGGGTTACTGGAAGGCGCAATGCGAGGCGCTCGCATGCGCAGCCGAGCGCGAGACTTTCTTCGTGGCATCGCACAAGGGCGATGCGCATCCCTCGACAAGCGTTGTCCTCTGGGTGAGACTGTGTATTGCCAATGTCACGCTTGCAAGAGCGCCGAAAAATGCTTTAAGTATTTCCATCCCTCAGCGGCCGACGGGCTGGCGGCATCATTACTGGGTACCCAACGAAGGACTGCATGCGCTATTTGCAGCACTGGCGGCCAAAGGCGTCGCATGGCTGGCCGAATACATGCTGCTCGCTATCAGCGCCAAGCGGGTGGCTCGGCAGAATATCCCTGTCGCAGTGTCGCTGATCGCGGGATTGGGGCTGCCGTGGCCGCAGGCGAGTGAGTTCTACACGTTCTGGGCGGAAGAGGTGAGTTGCTTGTCGCCTTTGCGTGAACGCCAGGAACGCTACGAGGAGAGTGTTGCGGTGCTGGCAATTGACTCGACCACTGGATTGGCTGCTCCGCTAGAGACGGTTGCGGCGCCAAGCTATCTGGAAGCCGTGCGCGCCTTGCCCGCGATGGATACCCTGTTGTTCTGGCTGTTGGCGCGGCGCGACGGAATTCTGGATCTGCTGGAGCGATACTCTGGACCTGAAGACGCCGAACTCAAGACAGACTTGGTCGCCGGGCTAGTGGCCGGCGGTCAGGTCGATCGCACAGCCCTGGTCGACGCCTTGCTGGTTGCGCTGACACGCGGCGACTCAGTTAGCGCACAACGTTTCCAGGCGCGCTTACTGGCTGCGACGGCGACCGAAGTAGAACTGCTGGCCGACCACCACAACGCCCTGCTTTCCTTGCTCGCCAGCGCGCACGGCAGTGCGGCGGCGGTAGCCCAGACACTGCTGACCCGTGCCGACGAGCATTGCGCGCTGGAAAGCGGCCTCTTTGTCGGCGCTTGCGAGATGGTGTTTGCGCGCAAGGAAAAAGGCCTGCGCGACGCGCAACTCGCATGGGCAAGCAAACGCTTCGTCGCGCGGGCAGAACAAGCGACTGAGACCTTGAGCGGTGTGTTTGCTGCGCTGGCTATCGACGAGTTGGCGTTTCAGAAGAAGGTCGTTGCACTGATCCTCAAGCATTGGTCGCACGATGCCGGAAGCCAGGATACGCTGCGCGCGCAACTCGATGCCTATCGTGAGGTGCTTGACGCCGGACTTTATCTGCAACTGAACGAGGCGCTCGGTGTTTCCGATCCGAGTCCGGCGCACGATATGGTCAGCTTACCCGACTTGCCCAGTGCGCCAATCGCCGATTTGCGGTCGGTAACGCGCTTCAGCGCACCACCGGGCAGTGCCGCAGCGCTACGGGAGCTACAGGCGCAGTTTCCCCACCAGGCCTCGGTCGACACCTGCGAACAGCTTATCTGCGTGGCGCTGGAGTTGGCCGCAACCGACCGCCATGCACTCGAACTTGGGTTGCACGAGATTAGCGACGATTTTCCCTTGGGATTGCTTGGGCGCCTGCAATTGGCCGCATTCGACAGCTTCGATCCGAACTCTGCCGTCGAACGTAGTTCCTGGGATCAGACCGACTTTGCCCGCATCGCATTTCTCGCCC
>DATETD010000203.1:0-16744 GCA_035283885.1 Rhodocyclaceae bacterium | reverse complement strand
AAATGAGCTGACCATACGCCACCAAGGTGAATAGCTCGCCGACGATCAGCAGGAAGTCGATATCCTGACTTTGCTCCTTCATGGTGCTCATTGAGGCCATCATGAATTCCTTGAAGGTCGCGATCTGCTGTTTGAAGATGTCGACGTTCGGCAGGGCGCTGCCTTCGTAGGCCTGCATGAAGTTATGGAATTTGATATTCCCCAGACCCTTGGTCGGCCCTTGATGGAACAGGAAATCGTCGTTCGCCGCATCGTTTCTTTGCGCGATTTCGGGGAACTCTCCAGGCATGAAAAAGTAGCTCGGCATGAATTTGACGATCAGCGCCATATTCACATGCACCGTGCCTTCGAGTTTCGGCAAGGCGCGAATATCGATCGCGGCGTTTTCGAAATAGGTGTCTTTTTCGAAGCCCTTGGCGGCGATCACATCCCAAATCAGATTGATCACTTCTTCGCCTTGCGTCGTCACCTTCATCTTGACCATCGGGTTGTAGAGCAGATAACGCCGATCTTCCGACGAGGCCGAACGCATATAGTCGGTCGCGCGCAGCGCGAACAGCCGCATGGCGACAGTGCGCATATAGGCGTCGGTCAACATCTGGCGGATATGCGGGAAATCGGTGACGTACTTGCCGAATAGATTGCGGTTCGCGGCGTGGTTAATCGCCTCGTGGAAAGCGTGGGTGCAGATGCCGATCGACGCCCAACCGAGATTGAATTTCATCACGTTGATGGTGTTGAGCGACGAATCCCAGGCGTCCGTGCCGCGGTCGGTGATGTCCGCGGCGGTAATCGGATAATCGCGCAGCGTATATTCGGCGACGTAATCCTGATTGTTGATGACGTTCTTGATCAGATGGTAATTCTGGTGCTGCGAATCGACGACGAAGAACACATAGTCGCCGCTGTCGGCGATCTTGCCGAAGGTCGATACCATGCGCGCGACATTGGCGTTGCCGATGTAGTATTTGCTGCCGTTGGCGCGGTACGTGCCGTCCGGCTGCGGGTCGAGACGCATCTCGCTGGAATAAATATCCGCGCCGTGCTCCTTTTCGGACAAGCCGAACGCGAACAAGGCGCCGTCGCGCATCAACGCGGCGGCCTGCTGCTTGAGCGCTTCGTTTTTGCCCATAAAGATCGGCCCGAGTCCCAAGGCGCTGACCTGGAAGCAATACCAGTAGGTCAGACCGTAGAAGCCGAGAATTTCGCCGAAACGCACGATGCGCGAGGTGTCCCAGCGCGCATTCTCACCATAACCCGCCGGCGTCAGCAAGCGCGCCATGATCTGCTCGCGCTGCATGAAGTCGATGAACTCCGTGTACCAGCGGCGTTCGTGGTAATCGTCCTTGCATTTTTGCAGGCCCATGCCCTCGAAGAAGGCGATGGTCTTTTCCATGATTTGCCGCGTTTCCCCGTCGGCATAGGTTTCCGTCAATTTTTTCGGATTGAGCAACAGTTCGCTCGGCTGTAAAGTCGTCATAGCTTTTCCTTAGGCGTTCATGCTGTATTGATCGGCGAGCGTGGCGACGTTGTTTTGCCAAACCGTGGCGAAGTTTTCCGCATTCATCGCCGGTCGTTTGATCATCTTGAGGATCAGTTCCTGCTGTGCGGCGGTATTGTCCTGGCCGGTGTAGAGGCGCAAGGCGAAGGCCGAGAAATCGCGCACGATGAAATTGAAGATTTCTTCGATGATCGCCGCGTCGGTTCCTTGCAGTTTGCTGCTTTCGCAAATCAATTGCGCATACGGAATCAAGGTGAACAATTCGCCGAGTTGCAGCATGTAATCCATGTTTTTGGATTGCTTTTCGTCGGGCGTAGCTTTGGTGAGGAATTCCTTGAAGACGCGGATTTGCTCGACGAAGATCGCCAGATTTTCGCTTTGCATGCCGGCGAAAGCCTTGCGATAGTCATGGAAGGTGATTTTCGACAAGCCGGCCGCCGGGCCTTGGTTGAACAAGAAATCGTCGTTGGCGATATCGTCGCGCTTCGGCACGTCGGCGAATTCCTGCGGCGCGAACAGGAAGTTCTTCATGAATTTGCCGACCAAGGCGATATTCACATGCGCCGTACCTTCGAGCTTGGGCAGCATGCCGATATCGCGGATCGCCATTTCGAAATAGGTTTCTTGTTCGAACCCCTTGGCGGCGATGACTTCGTGCAACAGACCGACGACTTTTTCGCCTTCCATGGTGACTTTCATCTTCTGGATCGGGTTGTAGAGCAGATAGCGGCGGTCTTCGCTATTCGCGGCGCGCATATAGTCGGCGGCGCGCAGGCCGAACAACTTCATCGCGGTCAAACGCGCAAAGCCTTCGGTAAACAGCTTCTTCACATGCGGCAGCGCGGTCACGGGCTTGCCGTACAGCATGCGGTGGGCGGCGTGATTGATCGCCTCGTAGAACGAATGCTCGCAAATGCCGATCGAGGCCCAGCCAAGCTCGTATTTACCCACATTCACCGTGTTCAAGGCCGAATCCCAGGCCAGCGGGCCGCGCGAAATGATGTCGTCTGCGGTAATCGGGTAATCGTGCAGCGCGAATTCGGCGACGTAGGCCTGGCGCACGCCCGAGGTGCTGATTTTCTTGACGCATTCGTAGTTGGGGTGGCGACTATCGACGGCGAAGAATACATAGTCGTCCGTGCCTTGCACTTTGGCGAACACCGACACCAGCGCCGCGGCGTTGCCATTGCCGATGTAATATTTGTCGCCGCTCGCCTTATAGCTTCCGTCCGCTTGCGGGATCAGCATCATGTCGGTGCCGTAAATGTCGGCGCCATGTTCCTTTTCGGACAGGCCGAAGGCGAAAATGCCGCCTTCTTGCAGCAATTTCGCGGTTTTGTGTTTGAGCGCTTCGTTCGAACCCATCCAGATCGGGCCTAAGCCCAGAATCGTGACTTGCCAGGTGTACCAATAACTTAAGCCATAAAAGCCAAGAATTTCATTGTATTCGGCAATACGCGACATATCCCATCGGGAGTCTGCGGCGCCGTAACCCGATGGGGTGAGCATCGTGGCGAAAACCCGTTCTTGCTTGATAAATTCGAGAAAATCCGCATGCCATAGACTCGATTGATCGTCTTCCTTGATCTTTTTCAGACCCTTCTTTTCGAAAAAATCGATGGTTTTGCGAATAAGTTCGGTCGTGACCGGATCTTGGTGCTGTTTGCAGTACTTTTGGGGATTCAGCAGAAACATGACGTAACCTCGCGACTGGGGTGAAAAAAGCGCGTAGGTTAGCCTAGCGCCCGTGGGCGCACAAGCCGAGCGCGATTTTTTTGTCCACACCGTCTTACTTTGGCATTAGTATCTCGGTCGTGGCGACTGCCCGCTTGAAAAAATTTCGCTTTACGATGGCAGCGGCAACGCGAGCGTCGCTGCAATCCGGTTTAGCCGCACACATGCTCGCTTATGAATGATAGTTAAGGAGACTCTATGAAGCGTATTATTACTGCCGCACTAGCCGCCCTGTCGCTGAATCTCGCTTATGCGGTGGAAGTGGCCGGCGTCAAATTCGACGATAAAACCAAAGTAGGCAGCGCCGATGTGATCGCCAACGGCGCCGGGCTACGCAAGAAGGGGTTTTTCAAGGTCTATTCCATGGCCTTGTATCTGCCGGAAAAATCCGCCGACGCCGAGAAAGTGCTTGGGGCTAAGGGCGCGAAGCGCATCGCCATCACCTTGCTGCGCGATCTCACCGGACAAACGTTTATCGATGCTTTGAAGGAGGGGATCGATAAAAATCACACCGATGCCGAATTGAATGCACTGATGGATCGTATCAAGCAATTGTCCGACACCATGATCGCCTTAGGCGAAGTGAAGTCGGGAACCACGGTGCTGATCGACTGGGTGCCCGAAAAAGGCATGCAACTGACGGTGAATGGCCAGGTCAAGGGTAAAGAAATCAAAGGCGAGGACTTCTTCAAAGCGCTGTTGTCGGTTTGGCTCGGCAAAGAGCCGGTTCAGAGCGACCTGAAGAGCGCATTGCTGGGCAAGTAATCCCAGTCGTGCTCGCGCCGCCTGCAAAAGTCGGCGCCGGCGAGACGGCGGCGGGCTATGCTATCGCCGCCGTCTCGCATTTCCTGCCTTCCCTACGCGATCCCTCGCGGCGCGCCTTGCGCGCAAATCCCTTATTTCGAGAATAAGAAAAAATTAGTAGCGCTTATGGATCGATACGCTTACAGTCGCGGCTTCGCGACAGAAGGCGCGCAGCAACCGCTTCGACACTGAGGCGCGGTTGCCGCAAGTATCTAAATATAATACTATAAAGGGAAATGGACATGCTTGATGGGAAGACGACTCTGACGCAGTTCATTATTGAAGAGCAGCGTCGCTTCGCCGGCGCCAGCGGCGATTTCACCGGCTTGTTGCACGATGTGGCGACCGCCTGCAAGGCGATCGGCAACGCCGTTTCGCGCGGCGCCTTGACCGGCGTGCTCGGCACGCAAGGCGGGCTGGACAACGCCAGCGTCAATGTGCAGGGCGAGATCCAGAAGAAACTCGACGTAATCTCCAACGACGTGATGATACGCTCCAACTGCTGGTCGGGTCATCTGGCCGCGATGGCGTCCGAGGAGATGGACGAAATCTATCCGATCCCGGCGGAGTATCCGCGCGGCAAGTATCTGCTGGTGTTCGATCCGCTCGACGGCTCGTCGAATATCGACGTCAATATCACCGTGGGAACGATCTTTTCGGTGCTGGTCAATCCCAGTCCGGGCCAGCCGACGACTTTGCAGGATTTTCTGCAACCCGGCACGCGTCAGGTGTGCGCGGGCTTTGCGCTGTACGGGCCGTCGACCGTATTGGTGCTGACCACCGGCAACGGCGTGAATGCCTTCACCTTGGATCGCGATATCGGCGAGTTCGTGCTGACCCATGCACACATGACGATTCCGACCGAAACCAACGAATTCGCGATCAACGCCTCGAACGAGCGTTTCTGGGAGCCGCCGGTGCGCCGTTATGTCGAAGAATGCCTCGCCGGCCACAGCGGCCCGCGCGGCAAGGATTTCAATATGCGCTGGGTCGCCTCTTTGGTGGCCGAAACCTATCGCATCCTGACGCGCGGCGGGCTGTTCATGTATCCGCAAGATCAAAAGACGCGCGCCAAAGGCGGTCGTCTGCGCTTGCTGTACGAGGCCAATCCCATCGCCTTCATCGTCGAACAGGCCGGCGGCATGGCGTCGACCGGGCGTGGACGCATTATGGATATTCCGCCCAGCGAGTTGCATCAGCGCGTGCCGTTGATCTTCGGTTCGAAAAGCGAGATTGAGCGCGTCAATACCTACCATCAGGACTATGTCGCCGGGCGCGATGCGCCCTCGATCAATTCGCCGCTATTCTCCACGCGCTCCTTGTTCCGCAGCCAATAATCGTTTTTTCGTCGGGAGTTCATCATGTCGGTCAAACATCCAGTCATCGCCATCACCGGCTCGTCGGGCGCGGGCACCACTACCGTCACGCGCGCATTCCAACATGTTTTTCGTCGCGAGAATTTGAATGCGGCAATCATCGAGGGCGACTCGTTTCATCGCTACGACCGCGTGTCGATGAAGGCGGCGATGGAAGAAGCGCGCAAGGAAGGCAACAATCATTTCAGCCACTTCGGTCCCGAAGCCAATCTGCTCGAAGAGCTTGAGGCGCTGTTTCGCAGTTATGGCGAATCCGGGCGCGGCAAGTCGCGCAAATATCTGCACAACGACGAAGAGGCTACGCCGTATAAGCAGGAGTCGGGCACCTTCACCCCCTGGGAAGATATTCCGGGCGGCACCGATCTGCTGTTCTACGAAGGCTTGCACGGCGCGGTGAAGACCGCGGCGGTCGATGTCGCCAAACATGCCGATTTACTGATCGGCGTCGTGCCGACCATCAACCTGGAGTGGATACAGAAGCTGCACCGCGACCAGACGCAACGCGGCTATTCGACCGAAGCGGTGGTGGATACGATTTTGCGGCGCATGCCGGACTATGTGAATTACATCACGCCGCAGTTTTCGCGCACCCATGTCAATTTTCAGCGCGTGCCGACGGTGGACACCTCGAATCCGTTCATCGCGCGCGACGTGCCCAAAGCGGACGAGAGTTTCGTGGTGATTCGCTTCGCCAATCCTAAAGGCATCGATTTCCCGTATTTGCTGGCGATGATCCACGATTCCTTCATGTCGCGCCCCAATATCATCGTCATTCCCGGCGGCAAGCTGGAATTGGCGATGCAGTTGATTTTCACCCCGCTGATTCTGCGTCTGGTCGACAACAGCCGTCGCCGTTAGGCGGATCTGCTTTCCCTGGCCCGAGATCGCTAAAAGTCGGCGCTGACGCGACGGATGGCGGCGCTCTCGGGTTTTTCCAGGCCAGGTTCTATGCGAACCTGCGCCTGTTTTTTTTGTCGCGAACGCTTTTATCCGAAAACCCTTTTGTCCACGAAATACACGAAAAGCACGAAAAGAATCAACTACCTATCGACCGTTTGGCGCTCACTCGACGGGTGAATGGGTTTCCGGTGCAACCTATTGTTTTTGTTCGTGTCTTTCGTGTTTTTCGTGGACAACTGCTTTTTCTAGGATAATGCCGCGCTTGTTCGACATCCTTTCGAGATAACCCTATGACGACACCTTCCGCCTCCGCCCCCATCTCCGCTCCGACCAATCCGCTTGCCAACGCCATTCGCGCGCTGGCGATGGACGCCGTTCAGCAGGCCAATTCCGGTCATCCGGGCGCCCCGATGGGCATGGCCGACATTGCCGAAGTGCTGTGGAATCACCATCTGCGGCATAACCCGAAAAATCCGCACTGGGCGAACCGCGACCGTTTCGTATTATCGAATGGTCATGGATCGATGCTGATTTATGCATTGCTGCACCTTTCGGGCTACGATCTGTCGATCGACGACTTGCGCAAGTTCCGTCAATTGCACAGCAAGACGCCCGGCCATCCCGAAATCGGCTATACCCCCGGCGTAGAAACCACCACCGGCCCGCTCGGTCAGGGCCTCGCCAACGCGGTGGGCATGGCGCTGGCGGAAAAACTGCTCGCCAACGAATTCAATCGCTCCGGTCACACCGTCGTCGATCACCACACCTATGTCTTTCTCGGCGACGGCTGCCTGATGGAAGGCATTTCGCACGAAGTCGGCTCCCTGGCCGGCACCTGGGGACTATCGAAGCTGATTGCGTTCTACGACGACAACGGCATCTCGATCGACGGTCATGTGCAGGGCTGGTTTACCGAAAATATTCCCGAGCGTTTCCATGCCTATGGCTGGCAGGTGATACGCAATGTCGACGGTCATAGCGCGGCCGCGATCGATGTAGCGATCCGCGAAGCGCGCGAGGATACGGTGCGCCCCACCTTGATTTGCTGCAAGACGACGATAGGCCTCGGCGCACCGAATAAGCAAGGCGGGCACGATGTGCATGGCGCGCCGCTCGGTTCCGTCGAGATCGCCGCCGCGCGCGCCTATCTGGGCTGGCCGCATGCGCCGTTCGAAATTCCGCAAGAGGTCTATGCCGGTTGGGATGCGCGCGCCAAAGGCGCCGCCGCCGAGGCCGATTGGGACGCGCGTTTCGCCGCCTACGCCAAAGATCATCCCGAACTTGCCGCCGAATTCGTGCGCCGCATGCAGGGTAAGCTGCCGGCGGATTGGAGCGCCCATGTCGACGCCACGCTCGCCAAAATCGACGCCAAGGCCGAAACCGTCGCCACGCGCAAGGCCTCGCAAAACAGCATCGAAGCCTTTGCGCCCCGGCTACCCGAGTTGCTCGGCGGCTCCGCCGATTTGACCGGCTCGAATCTGACCAATTGGAGCGGCTCCAAATCGGTGACGCGCGCCGGCGTCGGCAACTATCTGCATTACGGCGTGCGCGAATTCGGCATGGCGGCGATCATGAACGGCATCGCCTTGCATCGCGGTTTCATTCCCTACGGCGGCACTTTTCTGATGTTCTCGGAATACGCGCGCAACGCCTTGCGCATGGCGGCGCTGATGAAGCAACGCTCGATCTTCGTGTTCACCCACGATTCCATCGGTCTGGGCGAAGACGGGCCGACTCATCAGCCGATCGAGCAGATCGCCACCTTGCGCCTGATCCCGAATATGGACGTTTGGCGTCCCTGCGATACCTTCGAGTCGGCCGTAGCGTGGGCCGCGGCGATAGCGCGCCACGGCCCGACCTGCATGGCGTTCTCGCGTCAGAACCTGGCTTACGTCGCGCGCGACGCCGCGACTCAAGCCGCCGTGCGACGCGGCGGCTATGTGCTGAAGGACGGCAATGGCCCACTCGCGGCGGTGTTGATCGCCACCGGCTCTGAGGGCGAATTGGCGCTGAAGGCGCAGGCCAAGCTCGCCGAAGAAGGCGTCGCGGTGCGTGTGGTGTCGATGCCTTGCACCCAGGCGTTCGATCGCCAGGACGCCGAGTATCGCCATTCCGTCCTGCCGCGCGGCGTGGCGCGCGTGGCGATCGAGGCCGGCGTCAGCGACGGTTGGCGCAAATATGTCGGTCTGGAAGGTGAAGGCGGAGGCGCCGTTATCGGCCTAGATCGCTTCGGCGAATCGGCGCCCGCCGCCGCCTTGTTCAAGGAGTTCGGGTTTACCGTCGAGAATGTCGTGGCGACGACGAAAGCGTTAAAAAATAGTGTAATCTGAGTCTTCGCTCTGCGACACGCTGCGACCGCACACGCGGCGCTCATCGCGCCTGGCGGATAGAACGGATTTAGCTTGAATTTTTCACATTCATTATTATTATCGGGAGTTCCTGTATGACGATCAAAGTAGGCATCAATGGATTTGGCCGGATTGGACGGATGGTGATGCGCGCCGCCGTCGAGCATTTCGACGATATCGAAATCGTGGGCATCAACGACTTACTGGAGCCGGATTACCTGGCTTACATGCTGCGTTACGACTCGGTCCATGGCCGCTTCAAGGGCGACATCGCCGTCGACGGCAACACGCTGGTGATCAACGGCAAGAAGATTCGCCTGACGGCGGTCAAGGATCCCGCCGAATTGAAGTGGAACGAAGTCGGCGCCGACATCGTGGTCGAATCGACCGGCCTGTTCCTTTCCAAAGACACCGCCGAGAAGCACATCAAAGCCGGTGCCAAGAAGGTCATCATGTCGGCCCCGTCGAAGGACGACACCCCGATGTTCGTGTTCGGCGTGAACCATAAAACCTACGCCGGCCAGACCATCATTTCCAATGCATCTTGCACCACCAACTGTCTGGCGCCCGTCGCCAAGGTGTTGAACGACAATTGGGGCATCAAGCGCGGCCTGATGACCACGGTGCACGCCGCCACCGCGACGCAGAAAACCGTCGATGGCCCGTCGAATAAAGATTGGCGCGGCGGTCGCGGCATTCTCGAAAACATCATCCCGTCCTCGACGGGCGCCGCCAAGGCCGTCGGCAAGGTGATTCCCGAGCTCAACAAGAAGCTGACCGGCATGGCCTTCCGCGTGCCGACTTCCGACGTCTCGGTGGTCGATCTCACCGCCGAACTGTCGAAGGAAGCCACCTACGAGCAAATCTGCGCCGCGATGAAGGCCGCTTCCGAAGGCGCAATGAAGGGCGTGCTCGGCTACACCGACGAGAAAGTCGTGTCGACCGATTTCCGCGGCGAGTCCTGCACCTCGGTGTTCGATTCCGAAGCCGGCATGGCGCTCGACGGCACCTTCGTCAAGATCGTTTCTTGGTATGACAACGAGTGGGGCTATTCCTGCAAAGTGTTGGAAATGGTGCGCGTAATGGCGGCTGGCTGATAGCGATCCGTCGCGCGCCGACATGGCGATCCAATGCGGCGCGCGACATGACGATGAATTTTTCTTACCTTCAAAATTCCGGAATTGACTATGAACTTCAAGCGCTTGACTGACCTCGACGTTCGCGGCAAACGTGTATTCATTCGTGCCGACCTCAATGTGCCGCAAAACGACAGCGGCGCGATTACCGACGACACCCGTATCCGTGCGGCCCTGCCCGGCATCCGTTACGCCCTCGAAGGCGGTGCGGCGGTGATGGTCACTTCCCATCTGGGACGCCCCAAAGAGGGCGAATACAATCCCGAAGATTCCCTGTCGCCTGTGGCGGTGCGCATGTCCGAACTGCTGTCCAAGCCGGTACGCTTGGTGCAGAACTGGGTGGACGGTGTCGACGTCGCCGCCGGCGAAGTCGTACTGCTCGAAAACTGCCGCATGAATAAGGGCGAAAAGAAAAGCGACGACGCCCTGTCGCAAAAACTGGCCAAGCTGTGCGATGTCTGGGTGCATGACGCTTTCGGCACCGCACACCGCGCCGAAGCCACGACGTATGGCATGGGCAAATACGCTGCGGTCGCCTGCGCCGGCCCCTGCGTCGCCGAAGAACTGGTCGCTCTGACCAAGGCGCTGGCCCAACCCGCCCGCCCGATGGCGGCGATCGTCGGCGGCTCTAAGGTTTCGACCAAGATCACCGTACTCGAATCGCTGGCCGACAAGGTCGATCAGTTGATCGTCGGCGGCGGCATCGCCAATACCTTCTTACTGGCCGCCGGCAAGAAAATCGGCAAATCGCTGGCCGAGCCGGATATGCTCGATCAGGCCAAGCGCGTGATGGCCAAGGTCAATGTCCCCCTGCCGACCGATGTGGTCTGCGCCAAGGAGTTTTCCGCCACGGCGACCGCCACCATCAAGTCCGTCGACGATGTTGCCGACGACGATATGATTCTCGACGTAGGCCCGGTCAGCGCCAAGGCCTTGGCGGACATCGCAACCAATGCCGGCACCATCGTTTGGAACGGCCCGGTCGGCGTATTCGAAATGGACGCCTTCGCCAACGGCACCAAGACGCTGGCCGATGCGATCGCTGCATCCAAGGCGTTCTCGCTCGCGGGCGGCGGCGACACCGTGGCGGCGATCAATAAGTACGGCACCAAAGTCGGCTATGTCTCGACCGCCGGCGGCGCCTTCCTCGAATTCCTCGAAGGCAAGCGTTTGCCCGCGGTGGATATTCTCGAATCGCGCGTTGGCGGCTGAAGCGACTGTGACCATGCCGAGTAATAAGCACCCGACGGTGCAGCGGTCGACCAAAATCGTCGCGACCTTGGGACCGGCCTCGGATAGTGTGGCGCAGCTGACCGCGCTGGTCGAGGCCGGCGTCAATGTGGTGCGTCTGAATTTTTCTCACGGCACGGCGGACGATCATCGCCGCCGCGTCGCCGACGTGCGCGACGTGGCGCGCCAAGCCGGGCGCACCATCGCCATCATGGCCGATTTGCAAGGGCCGAAGATCCGCATCGGCAAGTTCGCCGCCGGGCCGATCGCGCTCAAAGCCGGGCAAAGTTTCATTCTGGATGCGACCTGTAAACTCGGCGATGACGGGACGGTCGGTCTGGATTACCCGGAGCTGGTGAACGACGTGGTCGCCGGCGATGTCTTGCTGCTCGACGACGGTCGCACCGTCTTCGATGTCGAAAGCATCGACGGTTCCAAGATTCACTGTCGCAACCGCCACGACGGCGAGCTGTCCAACAACAAAGGCATCAATCGCCAAGGCGGCGGGCTTTCCGCGCCGGCCTTGACCGAAAAGGATATGCAGGACATCGAGACCGCCGCCGACCTGGAGGTGGATTTTGTCGCGGTGTCCTTCCCAAAATGCAGCGACGATATGCGTTTGGCGCGTCGTTTGCTCGACGAGGCCGGCAGCGACGCGCATATCGTCGCCAAGATCGAGCGCGTCGAAGCAATTGAAAATTTGGAGGATATTCTGCACGCCACCGACGGCATCATGGTGGCGCGCGGCGATCTCGCGGTCGAGGTCGGCGACGCCGCCGTGCCGGGCCTACAGAAGCGCATGATCCGCCTGGCGCGCGAAAATAATCGTTTCGTCATTACTGCGACGCAAATGATGGAGTCGATGATCACCAGCCCCGTGCCGACGCGCGCCGAAGTGTCCGACGTCGCCAATGCGGTGCTCGATGGCACCGACGCGGTGATGCTATCCGCCGAAACCGCCTCGGGCGCGTATCCGGTGCAAGCGGTCGAGGCGATGGTGCGCGTCTGCATCGCCGCCGAGAAATCGCAAACCGTCAAACTCGATGCCTACTTTCTGAATCAAGTGTTTTCGCGCATCGATCAATCGATCTCGATGGCGGCGATTTTCACCGCCTACCACCTTAAAGTGAAGGCGATCGCCACGCTGACCGAATCCGGCTCGACCACGCTATGGATGAGTCGTTTGAATTGCGGCGTGCCGATCTATGCGCTGACCACGCGCAAACGCACACGTCATCGCGTCAGCATTTATCGCGACGTTTATCCTATGCTGACCAGCGATGTCGCCACCGACCGCGAAACCTTGTTGCGCCAAGCCGAAGAAACCCTGCTCGATGCTGGCGTCGTTAAAGACGGCGACTTGATCGTGCTGACGATCGGCGACCCGATCGGTCAGGCCGGCGGCACCAATACCTTGAAAATCGTCAAAGTGGGCGAGAACCGCCCGCTCAGTTAAAACCTACCCCTTTAGGAGATTTACGATGCCTTTAGTATCCATGCGTCAATTGCTCGACCATGCGGCCGAAAACGGCTATGGGCTGCCTGCGTTCAACGTCAATAATCTCGAACAAGTTCAAGCGATTATGGAAGCCGCTGCGGCGACCAACAGCCCGGTGATCATGCAAGGTTCGGCCGGCGCGCGCAAATACGCCGGCGAATCCTTTTTGCGCCATCTGATCGAAGCGGCGGTCGAAGCGTATCCGGATATTCCCATCGTGATGCATCAGGATCATGGCGCCAGCCCTTCGATCTGCATCCAGTCGATGCGTTCGGGCTTTTCGAGCGTAATGATGGACGGTTCCTTGCGCGAAGACGGCAAGACGCCGTCGACCTTCGAATACAACGCCCAGGTCACACGTCATGTAGTCGATATCGCCCATGCGATCGGCGTGTCGGTCGAAGGCGAACTCGGCTGTCTCGGCTCGCTCGAAACCGGTCATGGCGAAAAGGAGGACGGTCATGGTGCGGAAGGCGCGCTGTCGCACGATCAATTGCTGACCGACGTCAATGAAGCGGTGGAATTCGTCAAGGCGACCGGCGTCGATGCATTGGCGATCGCGATCGGCACTTCGCACGGCGCGTATAAATTCACGCGCCCGCCGACCGGCGCGGTGCTGCGCATCGACCGCATCAAGGATATCCATGCGCGTTTGCCGAACACCCATCTGGTGATGCACGGTTCTTCGTCGGTGCCGCAAGACTGGCTGAAAATCATCAACGAAAACGGCGGCAAGATGGGCGACACCTACGGCGTGCCGGTCGAAGAAATCGTCGAAGGGATCAAGCACGGCGTGCGTAAAGTGAATATCGACACCGATTTGCGCATGGCCTCGACCGGCGCGATTCGCAAGTATCTCAACGACAGTCCCAAGGATTTCGATCCGCGCAAATACCTCGCCGAAACCCGCAAAGCAATGGCCGGAATTTGCAAAGCGCGTTATGAAGCCTTCGGCTGCGCCGGACAAGCCGGCAAGATCAAGGCGATTCCGCTGGAAAAGATGGCCGAGCGTTACAAAAAAGGCGAGTTGAACCCGATAGTTAATTGATTTAAACTCGCGTCCTTTCCGTAGGGCCGTCCGTCCGGACGGCCTTTTGCTTTTTTAGCATGAACATAAATTCTCGCAATCTCGACCGCTTGCGCCGCTTTTTCAGCGGTGCGCTCGACGTTATCGAATACCTGGGTTTGATGGCGATCGGCATCGCCACCAGCGTCGCCATCTTCCAAGAGATTTCGCTGATGGTCACGCTGCGACGCGTCGCCCTGGCCGACCTGCTGCTGATGTTTCTGTATCTCGAAGTGCTGGCGATGATCGGACAATATTTCAAATCGGGGCAATTGCCGGTGCGCTTTCCCTTGTATATCGGCATCGTCGCTTTGGCGCGCTACCTAATCCTCGATCTCAAGGAAATGACGGAGTGGCGGGTATTGGCGATTACCGTCGCCATATTCCTGCTGACCCTGGCGGTGCTGGCGATACGCTATGGTCATGTACGTTTCCCTTATCGCGAAGACACGGCGGATAAAACGGATAAGGCCTATGTCCGCGAGTAAGCCCTTTATTTACCTGTAGCGGAGTCGAATCCATGCCTTACAACTTCGTAAGCACCCCATTGTTCGAGTCGTCGATCAGCAGCTTGCCGCTCTTGGCGCGCGGCAAGGTGCGCGACATCTATGCTGTCGATGACGAAAGATTGCTGATCGTCACCACCGACCGTCTTTCGGCCTTCGATGTGATTTTGCCCGATCCGATTCCCGGCAAAGGCGAAGTGCTGACCGCCGTCAGCAATTTCTGGTTCGGGAAATTGGCGCATGTGATTCCGAATCAATTGACCGGCATCGATCCCGAAGCGGTGGTCAGCGGCGCGGACGAGCAAGCACAAGTGCGCGGACGCAGCTTGGTGGTCAAACGCTTGCAGCCGCTGGCGGTGGAGGCGGTGGCGCGCGGCTATATTATCGGTTCGGGATGGAAAGATTACCAAGCGAGCGGCCAGGTTTGCGGCCTGACCTTGCCGGAAGGTTTGCAACTGGCGCAGCAACTGCCCGAGGCGATTTTTACGCCGACCACCAAGGCGCCGATCGGCACGCACGACGAGAATATCGACTTTGCCGCCGTCGAATCGATCCTTGGCGCGGAAACCGCCAAAAAAGTGCGCGATGTCACCTTGCGTTTATACCGCGAAGCGGCGGCGTTCGCGCGCGTGCGCGGCATCGTGATTGCCGACACCAAGTTCGAATTCGGCTGCGACAAATCGGGCCAATTGCATCTGATCGACGAAGTGCTGACGCCGGATTCTTCGCGCTTCTGGCCCGCCGATCAATATCGAATCGGCATCAGCCCGCCGAGCTTCGACAAGCAATTCGTGCGCGACTATCTCGAAACCCTGGATTGGAACAAAACCACGCCGGGACCGCGTCTGCCGGCGGAAATTATCGAAAAAACCGCCGCGAAATATCGCGAAGCCTTATCGCGTCTGCTGGGCGTGAAATTGTAGGCGCCCCATCCGTCCCGCCAGCGCCGACTTTTATCGTACTGAATTGTCCTTATGAATCCATTGCTCGATTTCAGCGGCTTGCCGCGTTTTGACCTGATCCAACCCAACCATGTCGCATCCGCGATTCGCCAATTGCTCGACGAAAACCGTGCCTTGGTCGCACGCCTGACCGACGCCCAACTCGACGCGACCTGGGATGGCTTTGTCCAGACTATGATCGATGCGCACGAACGGCTGGAGCGCGCCTGGGGCGTGGTCGGTCATTTGCATTCGGTCAATGACATTCCCGCATGGCGCGAAGCGTATAACGCCTTGTTGCCCGAGGTGTCGAGTTATTACGCCGAACTTGGGCAGAATCTGACGTTGTTCTCCAAATACAAAGCCTTAGCGAGCAGCGCGGAATATTCGGCCTTATCGACTACGCGCAAGCGGATTATCGATAACGAATTGCGCGATTTCCGCTTATCCGGCGCCGAGCTGGCCGACAAACGGAAGCCGCGCTTCAAGGAAATACAGGAAGAGCTTTCCGCCTTGGCGGCGAAGTTTTCCGAAAATCTGCTCGACGCCACCAATGCGCATGCGGAGTGGATCGAAGACGAAGACGAACTCGCGGGCTTGCCGCAGGACGTTAAAACCGCCGCGCGCACCGCCGCCCTGCAGGACGGGCGACCCGGATGGAAATTGACCTTGCATGCGCCGGCGTATATTCCGGTAATGCAATACGCCGACAACCGCGCCTTGCGCGAACGCATCTATCGCGCATATGCGACGCGCGCGTCCGAACTGGGCGATGCGAAATGGGATAACGGCCCCTTGATCGAACGTATTCTCGCACGGCGGGCCGAGGAGGCCGAGTTGCTCGGATTCGTCAACTATGCCGAGGTGTCGCTGACGCCGAAAATGGCCGACAGCCCGGCGCAAGTCGCCGATTTTCTACGCGAAATGGCGCGCAAGGCGCGTCCCTATGCCGACCGCGATAAGCGCGAGCTGTTCGAGTTTGCGCAACGGCAACTGGGCATGGAGACGCTCGAAAGTTGGGATCTCTCTTGGGTCGCCGAAAAGCTTAAGCAAGAGCGTTATAGCTTTTCCGACGACGAGGTCAAACAGTATTTTCCCGAAGCCAAGGTCATGGCCGGATTGTCGCGCGTGGTCGAAACGCTATTCAGCGTGCAGGTCGTGGCGGATACGGCGCCGGTGTGGCATCCCGATGTGCGGTTTTTCCGCATCGAGCGCGACGGTCGGGCGATCGGCCAGTTCTATCTCGATCTGTATGCGCGCAGCACCAAGCGCGGCGGCGCCTGGATGGACGAAACGATACGCCGTCGTCGCCATGCCGACGGTGCGCTGCAAATTCCAGTCACGTACCTGAATTGCAATTTCCCCGCGCCGGTGACGCAAGACGGCGTGTTGCGTCCGGCGACCTTCAGTCACGACGACGTAATTACGCTGTTCCATGAGTTCGGCCATGGCCTGCATCATATGTTGAGCACCGTCGACGAGTTGCCGGTGTCCGGCATCCATGGCGTGGAATGGGACGCGGTCGAATTGCCCAGCCAGTTTATGGAAAATTACTGCTGGGAATGGGATGTGCTGCAAAACATGAGCGCGCATGTCGATAGCGGCGAGACGCTGCCGCGCGCCTTGTTCGACAAGATGCTCGCGGCGAAAAATTATCAAAGCGGGTTGCAAACCTTGCGGCAGGTCGAATATTCCTTATTCGAT
>DATETD010000202.1:0-4993 GCA_035283885.1 Rhodocyclaceae bacterium | reverse complement strand
ATGGCGCCGTGCTGCCGATTCTCGCCGGCTATATCGTCGCCGCCGAAGAGCAGGGTGTGGCTCAGGACAAATTGTCGGGTACGATCCAGAACGACATCCTCAAAGAATTCATGGTGCGCAACACCTACATCTACCCGCCCGAGCCGTCGATGCGAATCATTGCCGACATCATCGGCTACACCGCCAAGCATATGCCGAAGTTCAACTCGATCTCGATATCGGGCTACCATATGCAAGAAGCCGGCGCGACGCAGGCGCTGGAGTTGGCCTTCACCTTGGCCGACGGGCGCGAATACGTGCGCACCGCGATTGCCGCCGGCATGGACGTCGACGCCTTCGCCGGACGACTGTCGTTCTTCTTTGCGATCGGCATGAATTTCTATCTCGAAGTCGCCAAGCTGCGCGCCGCACGCCTGCTGTGGTGGCGCATCATGAGCGAATTCGCGCCCAAAAGCGCCAAATCCTCGATGCTGCGCACCCACTGCCAGACCTCGGGCTGGTCGCTGACCGAGCAAGACCCCTACAACAACGTGGTGCGCACCGCGATCGAAGCGATGGCCGCCGTGTTAGGCGGCACGCAATCGCTGCACACCAACTCGCTCGACGAAGCCATCGCCTTGCCGACCGAATTCTCGGCGCGCATCGCGCGCAACACCCAACTGATTATTCAAGAGGAAACCCATATCACCAACGTCATCGACCCCTGGGCCGGCAGCTATATGATGGAAAAGCTGACTCAAGACCTCGCCGACCATGCGTGGCAGATCATCGAGGACGTCGAAAAAATGGGCGGCATGACGCAAGCCGTGCAAAGCGGCTGGGCCAAGTTGCAGATCGAAAAATGCGCCGCCGAGAAACAAGCGCGCATCGACTCCGGCAAGGATGTGATCGTCGGCGTGAATAAATACCGCCTCAAAGAAGAAGCCGCCGTGGCGACGCGCGAAGTCGACAACAATGCCGTACGCGAAAGCCAGATTGCACGGTTGAAACAAATCCGCCAAAGCCGCGACGACGCAGCGGTGCAAGCCGCGCTGGCCGCACTGACCTCTGCGGCGCAAAGCGGCGCAGGCAATCTGCTCGAACTCAGCGTCGAAGCCGTGCGCCGCCGCGCCACCGTCGGCGAAATCTCCGACGCGCTCGAAAAAATCTGGGGTCGCCACCGCGCCACCAACCAAACCGTCTCGGGCGTCTATAGCGCCGCGTTCGGCGAGGCCGACTCGATGCAGAGCTTGCGCACGCAGATCGAACAATTCGCCGCCGCCGAAGGCCGCCGCCCGCGCATCATGATCGCCAAACTCGGCCAGGACGGCCACGACCGCGGCGCCAAAGTCGTCGCCACCGCGTTTGCCGACCTAGGCTTCGACGTCGATGTCGGCCCGCTGTTCCAGACGCCCGAAGAAGCCGCGCGCCAAGCGATAGAAAACGATGTGCATGCTGTAGGCGTATCGACGCTGGCCGCCGGCCATAAAACGCTGGTGCCGGCGTTGATCGAGGCGCTGCAACAACAGGGTGCGGACGATATCGTCGTCTTCGTCGGCGGCGTCATTCCGCCGCAGGATTACGACGAACTGTACCGCGCCGGCGCGGCGGGGATTTTCGGGCCGGGAACGCCGATCCCGACTTCGGCGCAAGGGGTGTTGAAGGCGATCGCGGCGAAACGCGGGGGGTAATTTTTTGTCCTTTGGCAGGCTGCGCTTATTTGCTCGCGGCGCGCTGCTTCTGGCTGGCGAAATACGTCGCCTTGCGTGCGCGCATCACATCGCCCAGCGGACGATGCGCCTGCAAGGCGCGCCAGGGATCGAAACTATCGTGCTCGACCAGTCCCGCCAGTTCCTGATTGATCGGCGAGCGGCGGTGCTGTCGCGGCAGCACCAAGCGCGCCACCGTAACGCAGGGCGCAACCTCGTCGGTCCATTCCTTGGACGCATCTTCGATCGGCGTGTCGGTTTCATCGACGAAAAACTGCAATTGCAGATCGAAGCTCAAGTCGCCGTGCTCCAAGCGTTCGGCCATATCGTCGGCCCAGTTGGGCGGAGTGCGCGACTTCACTTCGCTGCTGGCAGGCAGCAGACGCACTTTGACGGCGTAGGGGCCGCAGGCGATCGGCGCGGCGGAGTAAAAGGTTTCCGTGGCGAAGCCGGTAAACGGTTTGGTCAAGGTTTGCTTCAGGCGCTTGATCTGGCGTAATCCGCCGAACGCGCCATAGCGTCGAAAGAGATATTTCAGCAAGGCGGCCGGCCCTTTCACCGCATTCATCGCCAAGCCGACGAACTCATCGCTGCCAGGGAAGGAGAATGCGGCATGGTTGATCAGCAGGAAATCCTGACAATCCGTCTTGCCGCCGAGCGCGCCGGGGCCGGAAACGTCCTTTACCTTGATCGCAAAACCGCGCACATCGGGCAGCCGATCCGACTGCTTGCGCGGGCCGCCATTCGACAGTCGCACCCATGCCGGAAAACGTCGCGGCGCGGCGAACACGCCATGACGCGCATAGTCCGGCAAATCGGGCAGTACATACAAATCGCCGCTCAAGGCCAGATGGGCCTGACGATGCAAGGCGCGCCCAGGCCCATACCGTTGCGATTGTTGCTGCTGCATCGCCACGAAAGCGCGCGCATAGTCCTCGTAGCGCTGCGCTTCGTCGGCGGCGATACGTTCTTGCCATTCCGTGCTGGGGAGTTTCATCGGCTGCTCCTGTGATATGCAAATCGGCTTATACAGCCTAAGCCGACCTGAACGTGCGCTGGGCGGCGAAGGGCTGAAGTCCGATGCTACACGTTCGAGCGGGTGCAGGACAAGCATCGACATCGGCTTGCGCGCAACGATATATAAGTATATACTAATATTCGTCGTAACTAGTTAATCCATAGGGAGGGCTGTTTCCATGCTGCGCTTACTGGTTCTTTGTGCAATGGTGTGCGGCGGCATGTCTGCCGTTGCGGCGCGGGCGGACGACGCCGTCGGGAAGACGCGACTGCTGCAATGGCGCGAAATCGACGCGACCTTTCCGGTCGAAGCGACGGTCGAGGCGGTGCGTCAAGCGACCTTGTCGGCGCAGGTGGCCGGGCAAGTGAACGAGTTGCGCGTCGATGCGGGGCGGGCGGTCAAAGCTGGCGAACTGCTGATGCGCATTGATGCGCGCGAAGCGGCGGCGAACGAAGCCGGGGCGCAGGCGCAATTGGCGCAAGCGCGCGCCGCATGGGAACGCACCGGCTCGCTGTATGCGCGCAAATTCGTCAGTCAGGCGGCGCTCGATCAAGCCGAAGCGGCGTGGAAAGCCGCGCAGGCGCAGGCGCAGGGCGCGGGGGCCGCGACCTCGCATACGCTGATCAAAGCGCCGTTTGCCGCCTGGGTGGCGCAACGGCATATCGAGCTGGGCGAAACCGTGACGCCGGGGCGACCGTTGCTGACCTTATTCGATCCCAAGGGGCTGCGCGTGGTGGCGAATGTGCCGCAACATCGTCTGGCCGAGTTGAAGCAGTCCTTGCGGGCGCGCATCGAACTGCCCGAGAGCGGACGCTGGATCGAAGCGACGCGCATCGAACTATTGCCGACGGTGGATGCGCGCAGCCATACCGCGACGGCGCGCGCCTATTTGCCGCCGAACATCGAAGGCATCGCGCCGGGGATGTTCGTGCGCGCGCATTTCAGCGTCGGCCAGACGCGCAAGCTGACGGTGCCGCCCGCAGCGATCATACGGCGCGGCGAGGTGACGGCGGTGTATGCGATCGACGAGCAAAATACGCCGCGTCTGCGTCAAGTGCGCCTGGGCGAGACGGCAGCCGACGGCGAGATCGAAATTTTGGCCGGCTTGAGCGGCGGCGAGCGCGTGAGTTTGACGCCGGTGCAGACGGGCATGGCGCTGAAGGCGCGCCGATAAACGGAACGGCGGCGGCGGTGCCCCCATGCGTCAGCCGCGTAAATCGGTTAAGCTGACGCCCGACCAACGTCATCGTCACTTTACCGGAGAGCCACAATGTTCAAGCATATTCTTGTCCCCACGGACGGCAGCCCGCTTTCGACCGACACGGTGCGGCGTGCGGTGACCTTCGCCAAGGAAGCCGGCGCGAAGATCACGTATCTGTACGCCAAACCGAGCTATCCGATTGCGTTTTATGGCGAAGGGGTGCTGATCGACCCCACCACGCCGCAGCAGTTCGACGAAATGGCCGAACAGCAGGCGCAACAAGTACTGGCCGATGCCGCGGCTACCGCGCACGCGGAAGGCGTCGCCTGCGACTGCGTTTCCGCGATCAACGATTGGCCCTACGAGGCGATCATCGCCACCGCCGAGGATGTCGACGCCGACCTGATCTTTATGGCCTCGCATGGCCGGCGCGGCATCGGCGCATTACTGCTGGGATCGGAGACGCAAAAGGTGCTGACTCATTCCAAGGTGCCGGTGCTGGTGTATCGCTGAAAGTCGGCGCTGGCGGGACGGATTTGTGGCGAAAGTCTCGCCACCCCGCCCATCGACGGTCATTCGTTTGCCGCCACTCCGCGCTTTGTAAGCGACGCTTTCGCTTTGCCGGACTTATCCGTCGTCGCCCTCGCCGCCTGCGGTGCGCCGCTACCGACAACCTTGAATTGCGCCATTAACTCCTTGAGATTTTCGGCTTGAGCGTTCATCTCTTCGGCGGTGGCCGAGAGTTCTTCCGCCGAAGCCGCATTTTGCTGCGTCGCGCCATTCAACTGATTCATCGCATGATTGATCTGCCCGGCGCCGCCGGATTGCTCTTGCGATGCCGCCGTGATTTCCTGCACCAACTCCGCCGTCTTGCGAATCGACGGCACCATAGCCTCCAACAAGGAACCCGCACGTTCGGCGGTGTTGACGCTGCTGCTCGCCAATTCGCCGATTTCCTGCGCCGCCACCTGGCTGCGCTCGGCCAGTTTTCTGACTTCCGCCGCCACCACCGCAAAGCCTTTGCCATGCTCCCCCGCGCGCGCCGCTTCGATCGCCGCGTTTAACGCCAGTAGATCGGTGCGATAG
>DATETD010000201.1:0-2154 GCA_035283885.1 Rhodocyclaceae bacterium | reverse complement strand
GACGGCGCTTGGGTTGCCGCCGCCGCTGTCGGTATCGTTGTTTTGTTCGGCGGCGAGCAGCTTCAGGTCGGTATTGTGAATGGTCATGGTTATATGATCAGCAGGTTAAGGGTGACGATGTACCAGTCGTTCGGCTTCGGTAGCGCGAGCGGTAACACCGGGTGCGCGTCGATGGGCGATTTCGCCCAGACGACGGCGAAGCTGCGCCCGTCGGCATGGGCGAACGTCAGCGGTTCGACGACGCTCGCCATCGCGATCAGTTCGTCGAGCGCCGATTTGCGAATCCAGCCGTGATCCTCCGCGCCTGCCAGCGTCAGCGGTCGCCCTTTGAAGGCGATGGATTGCTCGACGACCATGCCGCCGTCCAGCGTCGGCGTCTGCGCGCTGTGCACCGGGGCGTAGCGGTATTCGTTGCTCCAGATCATTCCGGCACTGAGTTGTACCGAGCGGGTCGGGCTGGATAGGGTATGAACGGCGGTCATGATGGCTTCAATGCGCTCGCCGTTTAAAACCATCATGCATATCGAACACGATTTTTTCGTAATCGATCCCCGCCATATCAGCCATACCTCGCGCCATGTCGCGCAATTTGGCGATATTCCCCTCACACAGGAAAGCGATTGTTTCGACCCTCTCAACGACGGATGTGTCCAATTGCGGCGGCAACCAGTTTTCGATCTCGATCAATCCACGTTCGAGCAAATGGCAGATACGCATTTGCTGACGATAGGTCTCGTATGCGCGCCCGGCCAGCACCCAAGCGCGGCGATCCATGCGATTGAGTTGGTCTTGGGTGTAAACGGGAGCAGTCGGTTCAAAAGTCGGCGCTGGCGGGACGGATGGGAGCCTTGAAAAATAGCTATCCTCCAGCTTTTCGAAAACGTCCCAGGCTATGTCGCTGTTGAGAATCTTGGCGTGACGGGCCGCGCCGCGCTCTGTCCAAAGAGTGAGCGCCCTGGCATTCTTCCCGACAGCCCCGCTGGCGTCGGGTCTGTTCTTAAATTCCTTAAGTTCTGCGCCCTTAAGTTTGAAAAAATGCTTACCTTCAACGAACCGGGTAGCGTTGTTCAGGTAGTTGTCGGATATGTTCTTGGATTCGGCGCCATAGGCTTGCGCCAGCAACTCAGTCGTAACGACAGGCTGTTGCTGGTAGGTGATGATGGGGAGGGATTCAACTGCTATGGGCGCGGGCGCGCCGGGGGTTTGATTCTCAGCCATGATGGCCTCCATTTGAGTTTAGGATTTGCGACCCAAGGTGGGTCGGATGGAGCGTTCCTACGGTCAAATGAGCCGCCGGGTCCTCGCGGATACCCGACACTCCACCCGATAGAAATCGGTGGAAGCGTAAACAACAAAACCGCCAAACTGGGCGGGGTGCAGCATTTGATCTAGGAACGCGCATGATACTCCTCGCGATAGTTGATGTCAAAAAACGATAAATTCATAATGCAAGTCATTTATTCGTCACCGTGCCGCCCATGCGGCGGATCATCTCGATCATGTCTTTTACGGCATCGGCGGTGCCGGTGAATTCCGACGATTTGCCATCCATTTTGATAACGATGGTTTGTTTGCTCGTCGAACTGGCGCTGGAACTAGCGCTAGCGGCAGCAGTGGCAGTGGCAGCAGCGGCGGCTTTTTCCGCCTCGCGCTGCTTTTTCTGTGCTTCGGCTAAATCCAGCGCATATTTGTCGGCGGCGGTTCTACGTGCGCGCTCGACTTCGGCTTGCAATTCGCGCATCCTTGCCGCATACGCATTGGCGTCGTTGCGCAGGTAGTCGATCGAGGCTTGGCCTTTGGTCAGCAGCGCATCGATTTCCGCCATCGCTTTGGCGTAATCTTTTTCCACCAAAGCCGTCAGTTGCCCGCGGGCTTGGGCGACGGCGCGCTCGGTGCCTTCGCTGATATTTCGCAACGAAGCGACGGCCCCGGTGAAGGCGTCGTCAAGCTCTTTCATCTTGCCTTTGGCGTCGTCGATGGCCGAATTCAGATGGTTGAGCTGCGCCTCGTCGAGTAGGCCCATGCTGCGCTTGGCGGCAGTGGCTTGATTGACGATCTCGCTCAGGCTTTCGCCTGCGCCTGCGCCAGCGATTCAGAGTGTAAAAATAGACTTTAAGAATCAGGTAATTGGAGGCGCGTGAAATTTTATTTTTC
>DATETD010000200.1:0-3974 GCA_035283885.1 Rhodocyclaceae bacterium | reverse complement strand
GTCGTAATTAATCTGCAATTCGATGCTTGGCGGCAGGCTGGCTTGAAAGCTCGGCAGCACGGCCTTGATCGCATCGATGGTGGCGACGGTGTTCGCGCCGGGTTGGCGGTTGATCGCCAGCATGATCGTGCGTCGGTCGTTGAACCAGGCGGCGACTTTGCTGTTTTCCACGCCGTCGATGGCGTTGGCGACATCTTCGACTTTGACCGGCGCGCCGTTGCGCCAGACCACCGGCAAGGGGCGGAAGGCGGCGGCGTCGGCCAGTTGGCTATTGGCTTTGAGCGCGAAACTCTGGCGCGGGCCATCCAGGCTGCCGAGCGGTTGATTGACGTTGGCGTTTTTCAGCGCCTGTTGCAATTCGTCGATGCCGACGCGCCGCGCGGCGAGCCGGTCGGGATCGGCTTGAATGCGGACGGCGTATTTTTGCGCGCCGAACACGTTCACTTGAGCCACACCCGGCAGGGTGGACAGGCGCTGGGCCAACTGGGTTTCGGCATAGTCGTTGACCACCCAGGTCGGTAGCGTCGGCGAGTTCATCGCGATGTAGAAAATCGGCGAATCGGCGGGATTGACCTTGCGAAACGACGGCGGCGTCGGCATGTCGGGCGGCAGTTTGCGCTGGGCGGCGGCGATCGCCGATTGCACGTCCTGCGCCGCGCTGTCGATATTGCGTTCGAGCGCGAATTGCAAGGTCAGCGTGGTGCTGCTCTGGGCGCTGGTCGAATTCATCGCCTCCAGGCCTGAGATCGTCGAAAACTGGCCTTCCAGCGGCGTGGCGACGGCGGCGGCCATCGTTTCGGGCGAAGCGCCGGGTAGTTGCGCGCTGACGCTGATCGTCGGGAAATCGACATTCGGCAACTCGGACACCGGCAAGCCGCGATAGGCGATCAGACCGAACACCAGGAACGCCGCCATCAGCAGCGTGGTCATGACCGGACGGCGGATGCAGAGTTCGGAGATATGCATTATTTCGGCTTGCGCTCGGCGATCTCTTTAACCTTGGCGCCCGCATTTAGACGTAATTGACCTTCGGTGACTACGGTTTCGCCGACTTGAAGACCGTCGGCGATGGCCGCCAGTCCATCTTGCATCGCTTGAATTTGCACGGGGCGCACGCTGGCACTGTCATTTTTCACGACATAGACGAAGCTGCCCGCAGCGCCTTGCTGCACGGCTTCGACCGGGATGACTATTGCGTTTTCGAGTGTGGTCAGCGCGAGGCTGACGGCGACGAATTGGCCGGGACGCAAGGCTTCGTCGCGGTTGTCGATGCGCGCTTTGAGTTCGACCGTGCCGGTCGCAGGGTCGAGGCTGGGGTTGATGAAGCGCACTTCGGCCAGTGGGCCGTCGTTCCGCCCCGGCAATGAAATGCGCGCGTGGATTTTGCCTTGGGTTTTGCCCGTGGTTTGTAGTTGAGCCAGGTGTTTTTCGGCGATGGCGAAGCCGATATCGAGCGGGCGCAGGCGATGAATCACGGTCAGCGGCGTGTCGTTGGCCTTGACCATACTGCCGGGATAGACTTGACGTTCGCCGACGCGTCCGGCGAGCGGTGCGGCGATGGCGGTGTAGGAAAGTTGCAATTTGGCGAGATCGACGGCGGCGCTGTCGGCGTCGACGCCGGCTTGCGCTGCGGCGACCAAGGTGCGCATATCGCCGACTTTCTCTGCGGAAACAAAGCCTTTGGCGCGCAAGGCGATGGTGCGTTCGAGATCGATGCGGGCCTTATCGAGTTGCACGCGGCTTTTGGCTAAATTGGCGACCGCCTGTTGCAGCTTCGCTTGGTAGTCGGCGGGGTCGAGTTGGATCAGGGCCTGACCGGCTTCGACCGCTTGACCTTCGGCGAACAGCACCTTGCGCACCTGGCCGTCGACGCGGGCTTTGAGTGTGACGGTTTCATAGGCTGCGGTGCGACCCATGACGTCGAGCTTGAGCGTCAGGTCGCGGAGGGCGGCGACGGCGAGTTTCACCGGCACGGCGGGCGCGGCGGTTTTTTTGGCGGGCGCGGTGACTGGTAGCAAGTACCAAACCGCGCCGCCGACGAGCGCCGGCAGCGCCAGTGCGCCGGATAGCGCGCGCCGCGCGTTCATTGCGGCAGCAGGGTTTCGAGCGCGTACAGTTCGGCGACGTTTTCGCGGCGGCGTATCGGATGGATCGTTGCGCCATCGACCATCACTTCGGCGGCGCGCGGTCGCGTGTTGTAGTTCGACGCCATCGCCATGCCATACGCGCCCGCCGACAATACCGCGAGCAGGTCGCCTTCGCGCAAGGCCAAGCGCCGCTCGTGACCGAGAAAGTCGCCGGTTTCGCAGATCGGGCCGACGATGTCGTAGGTTTTGAGCGGCGGTTCATTGTCATCGGCATCCGTTCCGCCAGCGCCGACTTTTGCATTCACCTTGACGATTTCATGCCAGGCGTCGTAGAGCGCCGGGCGCATCAGGTCGTTCATCGCCGCATCGACCACGGCGAAGTTCTTGGTTTCGCCGGGCTTGAGCACCAGCACGCGCGTGAGCAGCAAGCCGGCATTGCCGACCAGCGAGCGACCCGGTTCGAAGATCAGCTTTTCGGGACGCGATTTGAGCGTGTTCAGCAGCGGCGTGAGGTAGGCGGCGGCGTCGAGCGCGGTTTCGCCGTGGCGGTATTGAATTCCCATTCCACCGCCTAGGTCGATATGCTGCAAGACGATGCCGCCGGCGGCGAGCCTATCCACCAAACGCAGAATCCGCACGGCGGCTTCGGCGGCGGGCGCGGGGTCGAGCAGTTGCGAGCCGATATGGCAGTCGATGCCGATGGCTTGGAGGTGCGGTAGCGAGGCCGCGAGGCGGTAGAGTTCCAAGGCGTCGTCGATATTTACGCCGAATTTGGCGCTTTTCAGCCCGGTGGCGATGTAGGGATGGGTCTTGGGGTCGACGTCCGGATTGACGCGCAAGGAGATCGGCGCGGTGAGGCCGAGTTCGCCGGCGACATGGTCGATATGCCGCAGTTCGCTCGCCGATTCGACGTTGAAGCAATGGATGCCCGTTTGCAAGGCCAGACGGATTTCGTCCGGCGATTTGCCGACGCCGGAAAACACCGTCTTCTTCGGGTCGCCGCCGGCGGCGAGTACGCGTTGCAATTCGCCGCCCGAGACGATGTCGAAGCCGGCGCCGAGGCGTGCGAACAGGTTGAGGATCGCGAGGTTGGCGTTGGCTTTGACGGCGTAGCACAGCAGCGAACGCTCGGCCAGGCCGTGCGCTTGCAGGGCGTCGCGGTAGGCGCGGAAGGCGGCGGTCAGCGCAGCGCGCGAATAGACGTAGCAGGGGGTGCCGAACTGTGCGGCGATGGCGGCGAGGTCGACGTCCTCGATATGACTGGTTTCCGGGTGGGAAGCGAATAGCGTCATGGGGTGTTTCCTCGGGGGTTTCCTGTATTATCGAAAGTCGGCGCTGGCGGGACGGCTGGGGCGGGCTGGGACGTTGCGGGTGTTTGGCGCGGCGGCAGGGAGAGCGCCGTCTTGGTGCCGCAAGCCGTCGGCATCAGCAGGATAGGAAGAAACGCGGACAGGAATAGGGCAGGGCGCATGACAAATGTTTGGTTGGCGAGCGTAAAACGGGGGATGGTATCACATGATGGATGAACAGCAATTCATGAGCGCCGCCTCGCGGCAGATGGCGGCGATCGAAAATGTATTGGATGGTATTGCCGAGAGCGACGACGCGCCTTTCGATATCGAACTCAAGCCGGGCGGCGTCATCGAGTTGGAGTTCGACGACGGCAGCGCGATTATTATCAATCAACATGTGGCGGCGAGAGAGATTTGGCTGGCGACAAAATCCGGCGGCATGCATTTTCGTCTCGACGGCGAGCGCTGGATCGGCACGCGCGACGGCGAGGAATTGATGGTCGCTTTGGCGCGCACGATTTCTTTGCAGGCGGGGCGGGCGATGAGTTTGGGCCGCCTGAAGAACGAATGAGGAACGGATTATTCCGTCGGTTTT
>DATETD010000199.1:0-16093 GCA_035283885.1 Rhodocyclaceae bacterium | reverse complement strand
AAGATGCCGAGATCGCTTCGGCTTTCCCTCTCGACGATGCGACGCTCGGGACGCTCACAGCCGATCTCGAGCGGAAGTTCGGCTGCAAAGTCAATGCTACCGTCAAATTAGACCCCGAACTTATCGGCGGCGTGCGGATTGCCGTCGGCGACGAGGTGATCGATGCTTCCGTCCGTGGCAAGCTTGCCGCCATGGCCACTGCGCTAAAGAATTAGGAGTTATTCAATGAATTTAAATCCCTCCGAAATCAGTGATCTGATTAAGAACCGGATACAGAATATGCAACTGGCAGCCACGACCCGTAACGAGGGCACCGTGGTTTCGGTTACTGATGGAATTTGCCGTATTCATGGTCTGGCCGACGTGATGCAAGGCGAAATGTTGGAATTCCCTGGGAACACCTTCGGTCTGGCGCTGAATCTGGAGCGCGATTCCGTCGGTGCGGTGGTGTTGGGCGAATATGAGCATATTTCCGAAGGCGATACGGTCAAGTGCACCGGGCGCATTCTCGAAGTGCCGGTCGGTAACGAATTGCTGGGACGTGTGGTCAATGCCTTGGGCGAGCCGATCGACGGCAAAGGCCCGATCGACGCCAAGCTGACCGATAAGATCGAAAAGGTTGCGCCGGGCGTGATTTGGCGTAAGTCGGTGTCTCAGCCGGTGCAAACCGGTTTGAAGGCGATCGACTCTATGGTGCCGGTCGGTCGCGGTCAGCGCGAATTGATTATCGGCGACCGTCAGACAGGTAAGACGGCGGTGGCGGTCGACACCATCATCAATCAAAAAGGTCAGAACATGTTCTGTATCTACGTGGCGATCGGGCAAAAAGCCTCGACCATTGCCAACGTAGTGCGCAAGCTCGAAGAACATGGCGCTTTGGAATACACGATTGTCGTGGCTGCGTCGGCCTCGGATTCGGCGGCAACACAGTTTATCGCTCCCTATACCGGCTGCACCATGGGCGAGTACTTCCGCGATCGCGGTATGGATGCGCTGATTATTTATGACGATCTAACCAAGCAGGCTTGGGCTTACCGTCAGATCTCGCTGTTGCTGCGCCGTCCTCCGGGCCGCGAAGCTTATCCCGGCGACGTGTTCTATCTGCACTCGCGTTTGCTGGAACGCGCGGCGCGCGTGTCCGAAGCCTGGGTCGAGAAGATGACCAATGGCGAAGTCAAAGGTAAGACGGGATCGCTCACTGCTCTGCCGGTGATCGAAACGCAGGCTGGCGATGTGTCCGCTTTCGTTCCGACCAACGTGATTTCGATTACCGACGGCCAGATATTCTTGGAAACCGACTTGTTCAATGCCGGTATTCGTCCCGCAATGAACGCCGGCGTATCCGTTTCCCGCGTAGGCGGTGCAGCACAAACCAAGGTCATCAAGAAATTGGGCGGCGGTGTGCGTTTGGCGCTGGCGCAGTATCGCGAACTTGCGGCATTTGCGCAGTTTGCTTCCGATCTCGACGAAGCGACGCGCAAGCAGCTCGAACGCGGTCGTCGCGTCACCGAGTTGATGAAACAGTTGCAATATGCGCCGCTGTCGGTGGCCGATATGGCGATTTCGCTCTACGCGTCCAACGAAGGTTTTATGGACGACATCGAAGTGGCGCGGATTCTGCCCTTCGAAGCGGCCTTGCACCAGTATGTGCGTCAGAAAAATCCGGGTTTGGTCGGCAAAATCGAAGCGACCCGCGATCTCGATAAAGAGGCTGAGGCGCAACTTAAGGCTGCCGTCGCCGAATTCAAGAAGTCCTGGGTTTAAGCCACACGCTTGAATCATGTGGTTGACCGATTTAACTCACTGTTAACAAAGGGCGAGTATGCCGGGCAGTAAAGAAATCCGTACCAAGATCAAGAGCGTACAAAATACGCGCAAGATCACTAAAGCCATGGAGATGGTGGCTGCGTCCAAAATGCGCAAAGCGCAGGAGCGGATGCGGGCCGCCCGTCCTTACAGCGACAAGATTCGCCGCTTGGCGGCGAATCTTTCGCAGGCTTTAATTACCGATTATCGTCATCCCTTTTTGATCAAGGCGGCGAAACCGAGTCGCGTGGGTTTGATTATCGTGACCACCGACAAAGGTTTATGCGGCGGCTTGAATACCAACATCCTGCGCCAGTCGTTCAATGCGATGAAGCAATGGGAATCCGAAGGAATCAAGAAAATTCGGGTGTCCTGTATCGGCAATAAGGGATTCGGTTTTATGCAACGCATGAACGCCGATGTCGTTTCCCATGTAACCCATCTGGGCGATACGCCGCATTTGGAAAAACTGATCGGGCCGATCAAGGTCATGATCGACGCCTTCCATGCGGGTGAACTGGATGCGGTGCATATCGCTTATACCCGCTTCGTCAATACGATGAAACAGGAGCCGGTGATCGAGCCGCTGTTGCCTTTGTGCGGCGAGCGTTTGGGCACCCCCGAAGGCAACTGGGATTACCTGTACGAACCAGATGCTCAAGTGGTGATCGACGATTTGCTGGTGCGGTATGTCGAGACGCTGATCTATCAGGCGGTGGCCGAAAATATGGCGTCCGAGCAGTCCGCACGGATGGTGGCGATGAAAGCGGCGACCGACAATGCCGGCAGTGTCATCAAGGAATTGCAGTTGGTTTACAACAAGGCGCGTCAGGCGGCGATCACCAAGGAAATATCCGAAATTGTCGGCGGTGCGGCGGCGATTGCCGGTTAATGCGGCTGGTGGATGCTTAATACCTCCGCCTATCAAGATTTTTTGCAGATTTTATTAAGGAAGTGACCATGAGCAACGGAAACATCGTCCAGTGCATCGGCGCTGTGGTGGACATCAAGTTCCCTCGTGAAGCGATGCCCAAAGTGTACGAAGCACTGACGCTTGATGAAGCGGACTCCGGTAACGCCGAGTCGGGCCTGACGTTTGAAGTGCAGCAGCAGTTGGGCGACGGTATTGTGCGCACCATCGCTTTAGGATCCTCCGACGGTTTGCGCCGTGGGATGAAGGTCAAGGGAACGGGCGCTGCGATTACGGTGCCGGTCGGCACGGGTACGCTGGGTCGTATCATGGACGTGTTGGGCCGCCCGATCGACGAAGCCGGCCCGGTTCCGTGCGAAGAGCGCCGTCCGATTCACGCCAAGGCGCCGCGTTTCGACGAATTGTCGCCTTCGACCGATTTGTTGCCCACCGGGATCAAGGTTATCGACTTGATTTGCCCGTTCGCTAAGGGCGGTAAGGTCGGCCTGTTCGGCGGCGCCGGCGTCGGCAAGACCGTGAACATGATGGAGTTGATCAACAACATCGCCAAGTCCTACGGTGGTTATTCGGTGTTTGCCGGTGTGGGCGAGCGTACTCGCGAAGGCAACGACTTCTACCATGAAATGGAAGAGTCCAAGGTTCTCGACAAGGTGGCGATGGTGTTCGGCCAGATGAACGAGCCTCCGGGCAACCGTTTGCGCGTGGCTTTGACGGGTCTCACCATGGCGGAAAAGTTTCGCGACGAAGGCCGCGATATTCTGTTGTTCATCGATAACATTTACCGTTACACCTTAGCCGGTACCGAAGTGTCCGCGCTGCTTGGTCGCATGCCGTCCGCCGTGGGTTATCAGCCGACGCTGGCCGACGAAATGGGCAAGCTGCAAGAGCGCATTACCTCGACCAAGGTCGGTTCGATCACCTCGATTCAAGCGGTTTACGTGCCGGCGGACGATTTGACCGATCCGTCGCCTGCAACCACTTTCTTGCACCTCGACGCGACCGTGGTGTTGTCGCGCGATATCGCCTCGCTCGGGATCTACCCGGCGGTCGACCCGCTCGATTCGACCTCGCGCCAGCTCGATCCGCTGGTGGTCGGCGAAGAGCACTACGGCGTCGCGCGTCGCGTACAGGCGAATTTGCAGCGTTACAAGGAATTGCGCGACATTATCGCGATTCTCGGTATGGACGAACTTGCGCCCGAAGACAAGCTGGCCGTGACGCGTGCGCGTAAGATTCAGCGCTTCCTGTCGCAGCCGTTCAACGTGGCTGAAGTGTTCACCGGCTCGCCGGGCAAGATCGTACCGCTGGCCGACACCATCAAGGGCTTCAAGATGATTGTCGACGGCGAGTGCGACAGCATTCCCGAGCAGGCGTTTTACATGGTTGGCGCGATCGAAGAAGTGTTTGAAAAGGCCAAGACCCTGCAATAACCTCAATGGCCCAATCCTACGGATTGGGCCGGTCGGTGCTTGAAGAAAGCGGAAGGAAGCTGTTATGGGAATGACCATACACGTAGATGTTGTGAGCGCCGAAGAGGCGATTTTTTCGGGTTTGGCCGAGTTTGTCGCCTTGCCCGGAGAAGCCGGCGAATTGGGCATTCTGCCTGGGCATATGCCGTTGATGACTCGCATCAAGCCGGGCGCCGTGCGTATCAAGTTGCCTGCCGACAAGGAAGAAGTCATTTTTGTCGCCGGCGGTTTGCTGGAAGTTCAGCCGGGTTTAGTGACGGTGTTGGCGGATACGGCGATTCGCGGGCGGGATCTGGATCAAGCCAAGGCGCTCGAAGCCAAGAAACGCGCGGAAGAAGCGATGGTCAATCGCAGTTCGGCGATGGATTATGCGCGCGCGCAAGTCGAGTTGTCGGAAGCGGTCGCGCAATTGGCGGCGATCGAGCGTTTGCGCAAGCAGGGGCATTGAGCCGCAGCCGAAACTGCGTTCGCGCCGCTACGTCGGTATTATCGAATTGGGCTAGCCTTCGCAGGTTAGCCCATTTTTTTGTCGCTGAAAGTCGGCGCTGGCGGGACGGTTGCGGATGTCGCGCTTATCCCAGTCGGGTCCAGCAGTTTATACAGTCCGATTTTGTCTTGTTTACCGCGCAATTCGGCTTGCTCGATAAATTGGAAGCGATAATTTTCGGGCCGGCTGACTTCGGTCACGGCGGCTTCGCTGATCAAGGTATCGGTAGAATACTGTTTTGTCATCGATTCTAGCCGCGAAGCGGTATTTACCGCATCGCCGATTACGGTGGCTTCGAGCCGCTCCGGTTCGCCGACGATGCCCAGCACCAGTACGCCGAAATGGATCCCCATGCCCAAAAAAATCGGCGACTCGCGCCGTTCGATGCGTAATAAATTATCGCTCGACAATTTATATCGAATCTCCAGTACGGCTTCCAGCGCGTCGTCCACTCGACGCGGAAATAAGGCCAAGATGCCGTCGCCCAGGTATTTGTCGATGAAACCTTCATGGCGACGAATCAGCGGCGAGATCCAATCGAACAGCGAGTTGATAAATTCGAAAGTTTTTTGCGGCGAAAGTTTTTCGGATAGCGTGATGAACGAGCGCACGTCGAGAAACAGGATGGTCATTTCCAGCGAAGTCTTTTCGCCCAATAAGGTTTCGGTAATGCTGGATTTTTGCAAAACCCGTAGAAATTCTTTAGGGACGAAGCGATTGGCGGCTTGAGCGAAGCAGCTTAACGCCGCTTTTTGCTGTTCGATGGCGATAAGTTGTTCATAGGAGCGCAACGAGGCCAGCACCATGGTGAACAAGCGCTGCGCCGTCAGTTCCGATTTGGATTTGTAGTCGTTGATCTCGTAATCGACGATAACCTTTTCTTCCGGCGCGCGTCCGGGCTGTCCGGTGCGCAAAATGATTTGCACTAGGCGATTATTGAGTTCGTTGCGAATACGGCGCACCACATCCAGTCCCGACGATTCGGTTTCCATCACCACGTCGAGCAATATCAAAGCGATTCCCGGTGTTTGCGTCACCAGAGTTATCGCCTCCAGGCCCGAAAAGGCGCTGATGAACTTCAAGGGTTTTCCTCTGAATTCGACTCCGTTCAAGGCGATTTTCGTCGCCGCATGAATATCCAGATCGTCGTCGACCAGCAGAATCAGCCATCCATTGGATTCGTCGCTTGGCGATTCGACGCCATCTTCCACAAACAGCATTTCGGCGTCGTTCGGATCGATCATCGGCAGTGTCATCGGGAGTGCTCTGGACTGAAAATCGGAAAAACCATGGAATTATAGGGTGATCGATGCGCTTGCGTTAGCCTGCGGCATTTCGCGCGACGATCCTTGCGAGTGCGCGACGATAGGCGTCTTCGACATCGCCACTGGCTGTCGCTTCGATGCCGATATCGCCGAGCAAGCCATCGCTCAAACCATAGATCCAGCCATGCAAGGTCAACGCTTGCCCGCGCGCCCAGGCGTCGCGCACCAACGGAGTGTTGGCGACATGGCGCGTTTGTTCCAGAATATTCAATTCGCACAAACGGTCGAGACGAGCGTCGGCGTCGGGCGCTTGTTGCAGAAAATCGCGATGTTTTTCGTAGATATCCTGAATATGGCGCAACCAATTGTCGATCAAACCTAGACGGCTGTTTTCGAGTGCGGCGCGCACCCCGCCGCAGCCATAATGACCCACCACCATGATGTGCTTGACCTTAAGCACATCGATGGCGTATTGCATGACCGAAAGACAGTTCAAGTCGGTATGCACGACCACATTGGCGATATTTCTATGAACGAAAATTTCTCCCGGCAGCTTGCCGGTGATTTCATTGGCCGGCACGCGCGAATCCGAGCAACCGATCCATAGATATTCCGGACTCTGCAAATGGGCCAGCGTCGCAAAAAAGTTCGGATCGTTGCTGCGCATGGCGTCCGCCCATGCGCGGTTGTTGGCGAAGATGGCGTCGATTTCCTGGCTCATGATAAATCCGAATTATTTGCCGAACAGGCCTTTGAGTTTACTTTTAAGCGCATCTTCGACCTTGACTTTGACGTCTTCGACTTTGACCTTGGCCGAATCGGCATATAAGCTGGCGAGGTCGATCTTGTACGAAAGTTTTTCGAAGGGGCCGTCGATGCGAATTGGGATCGTCAGCCCTTTGAGTTGTTCGAGTTCCTTACCGCCTTGACCGGCTTCGGTATTGACGACGCTGGCCTTGGCTAGGTAATTCATTCGTCCGGCGCCGATATCTAGATCGCCCGCGCCGGCCAGACGGATGAACGGCGATTTCATCGCCAGATCGTCGTTATGCGCTACGCCATTCGCAATCTTCAGGCTGGCGGTCAGCTCGGAAAAGTCGGTTTTGTTCGCGATATTGGCGCTTTGTTCGCTGCTTTGCGGCTTATTCAGACCCATTTTAGCTTTAAGGTCGCGCAAACTTTGCGCCAGGTTGATGCCTTTGACCGCTCCATCCTTGATACTGAACGAAGCCGAACCCTGCATCGATTTTTTCAGTGCGCCGACGCTGGCGCCGTTCATGACGACATCCAGCGCAATGGTGCTGCGCCCCTCCAGCAGGTCGCGGTTGCCGAAATCTTTCATTAAGGGATTGATGCTGACGCCGACTAAATTTTGTTTCAAGCCGACGCTGCGACGATTGGCGTCGATACTCAGGCTGCCGCTGGCGCTGCCTTCGTAGAGTTTGACGTCGAGCGGAGCGATTTGCAAACGTCCGCCATTCAGATTGATTTTTGCAGTCAGTTCGTTTAATTTCAGTTGCATGACTTGTAATATGCCGACATGGAGATTGGCGCTCGCATCGATAGCTTTCAGCGCGCTGAAATCCAGCGTATCGTCGGCGGGCTTTGGGGCCGGGGCTGCGACGCCGGTTTTGTCGCCGGGGGGCGCTGCGGCCAGATAGCGATCCAGATTCAATCGATCGATATCCAAATCGACGGCCAACGCCAAGGGTTGAAACTTCGTCGCTTTAAGTTTGGCGGCGATTTTTGAATCGTCGAATCGAGTCGCGAGATCCACCGCAGCGGTTTTTTTAGCGAGATCGGCGCGCGCCTTGCCGTCGAACGCCAGCTTTAAGGTTTGCGCCGGTGTAACCGGATGTTCGGTCTCAAGGCTACCCTGGATCGTCTCCAAAGCCACGGTTTGCGCGCTGGGATTGGCTTCCAGTGGCGAAGTTAGATGCAGCTTGAGATGACGTTCGCCGGATTTATGCGGCAGACTCGTCTCGATATCCAGCTTGGCTTGGGCGGCTTTGATGCGTTGAGGGTTTCTTTCGATGCGATCGAGCGACAATCGGGCTTTGATCAGTTGCCCTTTGCCCTTAACGGTGGCGTTCAGATTCAGCGATGCGCTCTGCGCCGTATCGGCGTTCAGCATCAAGCCCGGCGTGTCGAGTTTCAAGTCGAACGAATACGCCTCTTGCGTTCCCTGCGTGGACAGCGCAATGCGGTCGATTTTCAAGGTTTTGCGCCGCGCGTCGGCCTGAATATGCGAAGTAGACAGATTGAGCTTGCTTAATGTTGCGCTGCTTTTGCTTTGCTCGTCGCGCCATACGATATTCGCATTGGCAATCTTGACGCCCGAAATATCGATCGACGTCGCGCTATCCTCAGTGGGTGCAGGATCGGATGTTGACGGGGCGGCGGATTTTTCGCCAGGGGCGAGCAGATCGGCGATATTCAGCGAACCGTCTTTTCGGCGTATCAAGGTGGCGTCAAGCCCCTGAATATCGGCAGTGTTGACGACGATTTGCTTGGAAAGCAAGGGTTTGACGGCGACGGAAAGACGCACTGCATCCAATCGCAAAAATGTTTCTTGACTATTATGTTCGGAGATCGTCAGTTGTCCGAGCTTAATGCCGACATTGGGCCAGAGCGAAAGCTCAAGCTGACCGATCGCGAGTTGCCGTTGTTTCTGTTCGCGGAAATTCTTTTCCAATTCGGACTTAATCCGCTTGGCGTCGAAAACCGAGTAGAGGACGGCGACCGCCAGCGCTAGCAGCAGGACGAGCGCGCCGACGCCGATACCTAAGATGCGCAAAACTTTCATACGTCGCTCCCTTGAGACAAGCACTAGTAAAGTGCGCTAGATTACCGGGATTTTCCACCGAAGGAGTTCAATTATGAAATATCCCTTGAGTTTTTCGCTGATCTTGGCGTCGTCACTGGCTTTGGCCCAGCAGGCGTCAGGGAAGATCGACGAAATCAAAGTCGAACCGAATCCGGCGCGAGTCGGTCAGGAAGTTAGGATTACCGTGGGCGCCAGCGGCGACGCGCCGACGAACTGCGGCATGGTGGTGCATTTCGACGACGGCAGCGAGTCGCGACAAGTCAAAATCAGCAGCGGCGAAGGTAAGTTCCCGGTGACGATCGCCAAGACCTACGCCAACCCCGGCAATTACATCGTCAAAGCCGAGGGCAAGAAAATCACCACGCATTTTTCATGTCCGGGCGTATCGACCGCCAATCTGAAGGTCGAAGGAAAGCCCGAAGCTCCCAAACCGGTGGCGCCCGCCTGTCCGACGGGTTACAAAATGCAAGGCAAGGTCGGCAAGGACGGCAGCTTCACCTGTAAAGGCGCTAAAGGCGCCAAAAAGCCCGAGACGCCGCCGTCTTGTGCGGAAAAGTTGGAGTATTTCAGCAACGACAAATCGGCGCAGCTCGGTTGCCGGGCAGTCAAAGCCAAGAAATAATCATCGACACCAGTGTCTTCGCCGGAGATCTCCGATGAAATTCGGCCCGGCGAGTCCTTGTCGATCATCTTACGTTATCATGATATTTTCCATCGTCGGCCTGAGATTGGACGTACCCATGAAATCGGAAATCGTCGCTGAATTCAACACCTGCTTTTCCAGCCTCTCGGCTCAATTGGGGCCGGAAAATGTCGATCGGCTTTTGTCGGTCTGCGCCGTCGTCAATTTGCCGGCTCATAACGAATTGTTTCGCGAGCGCAGGCAGGTCGATTCGCTTTATTTGGTGCTCGAAGGCGAGCTAGTCGCATCGATCGAGGATGGCGATAATATTCTGGAGGTCGGTCGCGTCAAGGCGGGCGACTGGTTGGGCGAAGTGGCGGTATTGAGCGGCGAAATGCTGACGAGTTCGACGGTGACCACGGCGACGCGCTGCCGTGCGTTGAAAATGCATTGGCATGAGGTGGAGCAACTTATGATTCATGACGAGGATATTTCGCATGTCTTGCTCGGGCAGTTGATCGAATTACTGGCCGAGCGCTTGAAAAGATCGATGGCGGCAGGAGAAAAGATTTGATGAATACAGCGGATCTTCGTCGTTTCCTGCGCAGCTTGCCCGCATTCGAGCGCTTTAGCGAACGTTCGCTGGACGCGTTGGCGGCGAATATGCATTTAGAGAATTATCCGGCGGGCCATATCCTGACCGTTCAGGGACAATGCGGCGCGGCGATGTATATGGTGATTTCGGGCCGGATCGATGTCGCGCGGGTTGGCGTGGCGGCGACTTTTTCGCCCGAGCATGGCGAAAACCAAGAGTTGGCGGAAGGCGCTATCGTCGGTCTGCTTTCTTTCGCCAATATCCCCAGTCTGGGAACGTGCACTTGCAAGGATGACGTGCAGCTTGCAAGCCTGAGTCGCGAAGATTACGAGGCGTTGTTTTCGCAGGCGCCGGGCGCGGCCCATCAGATGCAATATATGCTTGCGGTCAGACTTGCCCAAGTATTGCAGACGCAGAACCGCAGCTTACGCCAAGCCTTGCACAACAAAACGGCGCCGAAAAAATCGGAATCCTTGCTTAAGCGCTGGTTTGGCTGATTTTCGGTCGATCGCCGGGTCGTTCAGCTTTGCTTGGCCACCGTCAAGCGGCTTTGCGCCCAGGTGCGCAAATGGCTCAACGGCCCCGTCAAATTACCCCAGGAATCGAGGATAGTGCGCAGCATTTTTTCGCGCTGGGTGTCTTCGGCGCGCACGAAATGCTGTAACTGCTCCTGTATCAATTCGCGCGCTCGGTCTTCGACCTTCAGCTTGACGCGCTGCAGCGCATCGCGAGCGGTAAAGTCGTCCATGACGGAATAAGGTAGATTCAGGCTGCCGATCAGGCGCGAGAGTTCGCGTAGGGAGTCGGTGCGCTCGACGGTGGCGATGGTGGTGTCGCAACGCGTAGCGAAACGCCTTGCCTCCATCTGCACCATACGTCGATTGACTGGATCGCGAGTAGCCATAGCGGTTGAACATCGAGTGGATTGATCGCTTATTGTAGGCCGATTATCGATACTTTCGACTTCAGAGCGGCTTTAGGGAGCGGGCGATCAGCCAATTTTCGACGCGAATTGCGCCATGCGCCTTTAAGCTTGCCGCCAAAGCATCGAGCGTCGCGCCGCTGGTGATCACGTCGTCGATCACCAGAATCGATAATCCGCTGAGGTCGATGCGCGACTCGAACGCACCATGCATATTCTTCAGGCGTTCCTCCCAGGACAAACCGACTTGGGCCGGCGTATCGCGGCAACGCAGAATCCGTAACAACTCCAAGGGTTTATTGCAGTGCTGCGCCACCGGTCGCGCCAATTCGACGGCTTGATTGAAACCGCGCCGTCGCAGACGCGCGGCAGCCAAGGGCATCGGCAGGATTAAATCGATCGCGGGCGCCGCCGTTTCGATCGCGTGCGCCAGCGCGCGGCCTAAAAAGTCGGCGCTGGCGAGACGGTGGCGGTATTTGAGCGCCTGAATCAGCGCATCGACAGGGAATTCGTAGCGCCATAGTGCATGGCTGGCGTCGAAATGCGGCGGATGCTGCAAACATGCGCCGCACACTGCCGCCTGCGGCGTCGGCAGCGCGCAGATCGGGCAGACGGCGACGTCGAGCGGCGGCAGACTGTGTGCGCAATCGACGCATAAAAAGTCGCGTGCCGCGGTGGCGCAGAGAAAACATTCCTGCGGCAGCCATGCGGCGATCGATCGTTGGACCGTGTGTTCGAGCGCGCGCGCCCATGTCGCCATGGGATTTTCGATTGACAAGCCGGACTCCTTTCACCACCATCGGGCTTGGCATTCTATCCAGGGAGAAGCAAATGACTCGCGAAGCAGAAGGGCTATCGCACGATTCGAGCCGCAGATTGCGCGCCGATTTTTCCGCCGCGGCGGCGTCTTACGATGCGGCGGCGGTATTGGCGCGCGCCACCGGACAGCGCATGGCCGAGCGGCTCGATTACGTCAAAATTGCGCCGCAGCGCATCGCCGATATCGGCTGCGCCACCGGCGACGGCCTGCGCGAATTGCAGCGACGCTATGCCGCAGCCCTGCCCTTGGCGCTGGACTATGCAGCGCCGATGCTGCGCGAAGTCGCGCGCCGCGCGCCGCGCTGGCAACGGTTGACGCGGCGCGCACCGCGCTGCGTGGCGGCGGATGTGCGCGCCTTGCCGTTGGCGAGCAATTCGCTGGATTTGGTATGGTCGAATCTGATGCTGCATTGGCTCGACGATCCGCTGACGGCGTTACGCGAAATCCAGCGCGTGCTGGCGCCGGGCGGGTTGTTGATGCTGGCGACCTTGGGACCGGATACCTTGCAGGAAATGCGCGCCGCCTGCGCAAAAGTCGGCGCCGGCGAGACGGTCAGGCATTTTCCGGATATGCACGATATCGGCGATCTGCTGCTGGCCGCAGGTTTCGCCGACCCGGTGATGGATCGCGAAATGCTGACATTGAGCTATGCGCGCCGCAGTGTTTTTCTCGCGGATCAACGCCGTTTGGGCGTGCGCGACAGCCTATTGGGCCGACAGGATTGGCACACCTGGCGACAGGCGTTTCGCGCTTGGCCGCACGACGCCGCAGGAAAATGGCCGATGAGTTACGAGGTCGTGTACGGTCATGCCTGGAAACCGGCGGCGCGCAGCGATAACGCCGGCGATGAGTGGGCGGCGATCAAGATTTATCCGCGGAAACGAGCCTGAAAATCGACTCGGCGCAAAGCTTATCCAGCCCCGGTGGTTGTCTAAACAACCGGAGCCACCGCACTCAAAATCGTGCCCGTGCTGGGCACACCAAATAATAAAGTATTCATTAAAGCAAATAGTCGACCATTTTGGTCTAGTATATATAGACAGCCGACTAATATTGTCAGATCTCTTTCAAGCTCCGGAAAGCCTCAAAACACGGCAGGAGTAGCTTGCGGTATTCATGACAGCAAGCAGTGAAGTTGCCGCCTCGGCAGCGCGTCCCTTGGAGGTATGATCAACATGAAGTTTGCAAAAAGTGATACGGTTTTCGTCGTAGCGACAGCCTTGGTTGTCATGCTGGCGGCGGCGGTCTTCTGCTGGTCATCAATCGCGGCTTGGTTCGCTCCCCCCTCCCGCCGCAGGAAAAGCTGACCATTGCGGTGAACAATATCTATCCCGGTTCAGGGCTGTTGTATGTCGCGGCTAAGCAAGGCTACTTCACGCAGGAAGGCCTTGATGTCACATTCCAGCCGCACAGTTCCGGTCGCGATGCCCTTAAGGCGGCTCTGGACAAGCGAGCCGAGCTCGGGACCGTTGCCGACATCCCGGTGATGTTTGCGGCAGTGGCCGGACAGCCGGTCTCCATCGTGGCAACACTCTATACCGCCAGTCGGACTCACGGAATTGTGGCGCGCCGCGACCGGGGTATTGCGGGGATCGCCGACCTCAAGAATAAGGTGGTTGGCGTGACGTTGCGTACCGATAGCCATTTCGTACTCAGCACGATGCTGGCCCGCCAGCGGATTGCATTAAGCGAAGTGCGCATTGAGGATCTAGCGCCCGAGGCTATGCTGACGGCCCTGCAGAGCGGGAAAGTCGATGCCGTCTCGACCTGGGAACCCGGATTGAGCACAGCGAGCAAGGCGCTCGGTGAAAACGGCGTGGAGTTTCGCAGCGAAAAGCGCTTCGTGTTCAATTTCAACCTGGCCGGGCAAACGGACTGGGTTAAGGCCAATCCCGGCAAGATACAAGGCCTGCTGCGAGCATTGCTGCGGGCCAAGCGCTTTGCCGACGAGAAGCCACAGCAGGCGAGGACAATGATCGTCGACGCCATAAAAATGGACCCGGGCATCTTCACCGCCATCGGGCCACACTACCATTTTGTCGTGCAACTCAATCAGAATCTCTTGCTCATGCTCGAAGATCAGGCGCGTTGGGCGATTCAAACCAAGCTGACGGACCGCACGGTCATACCGAATTTCCTGGATCATATTTACATGGATCCGCTGACGGCCGTCCAAGCCGATGCCGTCACCATCGTGCGCTAAGCACCTGAGCCTAGCCATGCAGATCAGAACCCAACAATACCTTGGCGCACTCGTTTCGGCACTGGCCATTGGTCTGATGGCAGTGATACTCATCCTATCCATCGAACAAACGGAGGGGGCCTTAGCCCGGAGCAATTTCGCGACCGCCGTCGCCGAAGGCATCGCCGGGCTGCGGCTGGTGGCGGTCGACTACATCGTCAACCGGCCTGAGCGTGCCAGGCAGCAGTGGGCGCAACGGCATGAGTCACTCACTCGTCTGCTGTCCAGGGAAGTAGTTGAAGAAGCGGACGAACGATCGATTTATGACGAGATCGGACAGCAGAACGCTACCATGCAAGAGGCATTTTCTGCCCTGGTGGAGCTTGACAGTCATCGAGGGGGTTCCGATCAGGAAATGGCCTTGTCGCGAGACGAGGAACGGCGGCTGATCACCCAGATCATGAGCATGTCCCAGGATGCGCTCATCAATGCACGACGTTTGACACGGCTCACGGAGCAGCGGATTGCCGAAGCTCAGCGGCGCACCACTAAACTGGTGGTGCTGCTGCTTACTTTGGTCGGCCTGCTGATTACCGCAAACTTTGTAACCACTCTGCGCCAGACCCTGGCTCCCATTGACAGACTCAAGCAGGGGGCGGAAGCCTTCGCCAGGGGCGAGTTCAGTTTTCGCACCAGCCTTACGGTCAACAATGAACTCGGCGCCCTGTCGCAGGCCTTCGATCAGATGGCCGCACGCCTAGCTGAAAGCATAACGGCACTGGAACATAAGACGGCGCTGCTGCAAGAGACGAACAAGGAGCTGGAGAGCTTCAGTTACTCGGTTTCCCATGACCTACGTTCGCCGCTACGCGGTATCGACGGTTGGGGCTTGGCACTGGTCGAAGACTATGGCGACCAGCTGGATGCAACGGCGCACGAGTATGTGGACCGTATTCGCTACGAAACCCAGCGTATGGGCCAATTGATCGACGACTTGTTGCAGTTGGCACGCGTCACGCGCAGCGAGATCAGACACGCGCCGGTCGATCTCAGCGCGCTTGCGCAAAACCTTGGCGAACGCCTGAAGCAGTCACACGAGCGCCAGATCGAGTTCATCGTCCAGCCGGGCCTAACGGTTCAGGGCGACGTCCGCTTACTGGAGATTGCGCTGACCAACCTGCTCAATAATGCCTGCAAGTTTACCGGCCCACGACCCGTAGCGCACATCGAGTTTGGTTCGACCCTGGCAGAAAACCCGGCAACCCGGCTGCGTGAGGAGGCCTACTTCGTCCGCGACAATGGCGTGGGTTTCGACATGGCGCATGCGGGCAAGCTGTTCGGCGCCTTCCAGCGTATGCACGGGGCCAGCCAGTTCCCCGGCACCGGCATCGGGCTGGCGACGGTGCAGCGCATCGTGCACCGCCACGGCGGTAAGGTCTGGGTCGAGGCCAGGCTGGATCAGGGTGCCACGTTCTACTTCACCCTTTCTCAAATGAGTTCGACCACCGAGGGGGCAAAGGAATTGTCATGAATGATAAGGTGATACTACTGATTGAAGACAACCCCAGCGATATCGGCTTTACGCAACGGGCTTTCAAGAAGAGCGCCATCAGCAACAAGATAGTGGTCGCCGAGGACGGGCAGGAGGCGCTGGATTATCTATTTTCCACCGGCGCGCATAGCCGCCGCGACATCGCCGAGACGCCAATACTGATCCTGCTCGATCTCAAGCTGCCCCGCATCGACGGACTGGAAGTGCTGCGTCGGATTCGCGCCGACAGCCGAACCCGGCGCATCCCGGTGGTCATTCTCACCTCGTCCAGCGAGGAAGAGGACATCGCCGCCGGTTACGATCTGGGCACCAATAGCTATATCCGCAAACCCGTCGACTTCCAACGATTCGCCGAGGTCGTCAAACAGCTCGGCATGTATTGGCTGGTGATCAACGAACCGCCGCCGATAGATTGATAATGTCATGACTACCCAACTATCCGTCCTGATCGTCGAGGATTCCGCCAGTGATGCCGGGCTGATGATCCGGTATCTGCAGCGGGCTGGATTCGACCTTATCCATGCACGCGTCGAGACCGTAGCGCAGATGCGCGATGCCTTGCTAATGCAGGCCTGGGATCTGGTGCTGTGCGATTTCACGCTACCCGGCTTCGAC
>DATETD010000198.1:0-2527 GCA_035283885.1 Rhodocyclaceae bacterium | reverse complement strand
GCAAGCGATGCAGTTGACGTTACCCGGCGGCGGCGCTTTGCAGGGACGTTTGGCGTGGAATGCAGCGTCGGCGATCGACGTAGAGGCCGATTGGGCGGTAGCGGCGCTCGATCTGGCGCTGCTGGATAGTCGTTTGCGCCCTAGCCGTTTGCAGGGGCGCGTGCGGCTGCAAGGCGATGCGGTGCAACAACTCGCGACACTGAACTTAAACGATGGCCGTATGTCGGCAGAAGCGCAGGCGACGCGCCACGGCGATGCGATTCGTCTGCAGCGGCTGCGTTTGGCGCGCGGGCAGGCCGAAGTGCGCGGCGCCGGCGAATTGGCTCTGTCGGGCGCGCGCGCTTTTCGCTTTAGCGGCGATGTGCGGCATTTCGATCTGGCCGCTTGGATGCAGTCGCCGTCATCCGATCTGAATGCTAGCTTGGAATTGTCGGGACAATTGCAAGCGCAACCGCACGGCGCGGCGCGGCTGATGCTGGCCGAGAGCCGTTTCGCCGGCCAGCCCTTAAGCGGGCAGGCGACGCTGGATCTATCTGCGGGGCAGCGTTGGCGCGGCGCGGTCGAGTTGATGCTGGGCGGCAATCGTCTGCATGCGCAGGGCGAGTACGGAAAACATGGCGATAGCGCGGCGCATGCCGACGACAGTTTGCGCGTGACGCTCGATGCGCCTGCCTTATCGCGGCTCGGGCTGGGCTGGGGCGGGGCGCTGACGGCGCATTTGAATTGGCGCGGGCCGTTAATGTCACTAAAGCCGCAAGCGATAGTGCAGACCGTTTTGCCGTCGCAGATTCAGGCCGAGTTCGACGTGAACGGGCGCGAGTTGCGCTTGGCCGGGGGACATCGTGTGGCGAGTTTGCATAGTCACGGCCAACTGCAAGCGGGCGCGTTGCGCGGTGCGCTGCACGCCGACGATTGGCGGCAGGAGCATGCGGGCGAGTCGCGACGCTGGGCGCAGCGGCTGGAGGCGAGCTTGAGCGGTACGCCTATGCAGCACGCGTTGCAGGCGGAATGGCAGTTGGATACGCGCCAGGCGTTGACGACGCGCATCGAGGGCGGCGTGGTGCGCTTTGCCGGGACGGCCTCGGCATGGCAAGGGCGGATCGCGTCGGCGGTATTGACGGGGCCTTGGGCGTTGCGCTTGCTTGCACCTTGGCCGCTGGCGGTAGACGGCGCGCGCGTGAGTTTGGGGGCGGCAACGCTCCAGTTGGCGGAAGGGCAGGTCGAGCATATCGCCTCGCTGTGGACGCCGACCTCATGGCAAACCCAGGGGCGTTTCGGCGGTTTGCGCGTCGCTTCCGGATTGGATGTGGCTACGGTGTTGCCATCGACTTTGCGCCTGGGCGGCGATTGGCGTTTGGCGCAGAGTGCGCCGGGTCAGGCGCCGCAGGGGACGATTAATCTACAACGCGAACAGGGCGATTGGCTGCTGGCGGCGGAACCGCCGCGGGCCCTGGGCTTGCAGCAGTTGCAGCTGGCGGCGAATTTGACGCAAGGCCAACTGCGCATCGAGGCGCAGGCGCGCGGGGAGCGGCTCGGCGAATGGCGTGCGGAATTGAGCGCGCCCTTGAATGGCGTAGCCGGGGAATGGGTGGCGCGCGATGCGCCTATCGTTGGCCGTCTGAACGGGCAATTGCGCGATATGTCGTGGATCGGCCCGAGTGTGGACGGCAATATTCAAAGCGGCGGGCGCGTAAGCGTGGATCTGGGCATCGATGGCAGCCGCGCAGCGCCCGTGTTGTCGGGTGCGGTGCAGGGCGAAGATTTGGCCTTGACCTTGCTCGATCAAGGCGTGCGTTTGCGCCAAGGGCAGTTGCGCGCGCGCTTCGAGGGCGAACGCTTGACGATCGATCGTTTGGATTTCATCGCGCCGCCGAGTCCGCCGCCGAAAGATCGCTTAATTTCCCGCATCGCCGCCGCGAGCGAGGCCGGTTTTGTCAAGGCGAGCGGACGCGTCGATTTCGGCGCGCGACGGGCGCAATTGACGCTGAACGCGCAAGGTCTGCCGGTGACGCCGGGGAAGGATCGTTGGCTGTTGGCGACGGCGCAGTTGCAACTGGATCTGCGGCGCGAGTTGCTGAAAATTAGCGGCAAGATCGGCGCCGATGCGGCGTTTTTCGGTCAACCGGCAGCGAGTCGGCCACACCTGGCCGAGGATGTCAGGCTGATCGCTACTACCGATAACGCTCGATCTCCTACGGCGATGAATCTCGATCTGGATCTGGAGGTCGATGTGGGCGAGCGCTGTTATGTTCGCGCCGGCGGCCTTGAAGCGCGCTTGGTCGGGCGCGTGAAACTGCGCGGCGAGGCGTTGCGTAGCCTGTCTGGATTGCGCGCCACCGGCGCGATCTCGGCGCGCGAGGCCGGTTTCGAAGCCTATGGTCAACGCTTGAATGTCGAGCGCGCCATCGTCAATTTTCAGGGGCCGGTCGACGATCCGGGCTTGAATGTGGTGGCGCGTCGCAGCGGTTTGCCGGTGGAAGCCGGAATCGAGGTGAGCGGCACCGCGCGCGCGCCGCGGGGGCGGCTG
>DATETD010000197.1:0-8986 GCA_035283885.1 Rhodocyclaceae bacterium | reverse complement strand
CGGTCGAACTGCCGAACAGCGTAGTGCGCGTGGTGATCTACACCGAACCCGCCGTCAAAGGCGACACCTCGGGCAAGGTGATGAAGCCCGCTAAAATCAGCACCGGCTTCGAACTGCCCGTGCCGCTGTTCGTCGAAATCGGCGACAAGATCGAAATCGATACGCGCACCGCCGAGTACAAAAACCGCGTCAAATAATCGAGTTTAATCGCGAATCCAAGCGAATCGTTGCATCTAAAAACCTTTGTCGTCCACGAAAAACACGAAAGACACGAACAAAAACAAGGTAATAGACAGGCATGTCGTTGATTATTTTCGTGCTTTTCGTGTTTTTCGTGGACAACTGCTTTTTCCAGGTTGAAACAACCGGGGCTTGGCGCTTCGCTCCGGCTTCGCGAACTACATCGTGAATTTCGACGGCGATAAGGACAAGCGGCTTTTCAGCGCTTTCTCGAGGATGTTTTTCGAATCGCCGACGAAATTCTTGAAGCGCACATTGGCGATAAAGCTGTCGATCTGCGACGAATGGATCACATAATTGACCTTCGCCTCGGCCTCGACGAAGACGTCTTCATCGAATCCCATCGAGGGGATCTGGATATACACCCGAATCGGCGCATCGGTATAGAACGAACTGCCGACATTCGCCTGGATATACTCCAGCGACACATAGGTCGATTTGCCGTAAACGATATCCTTCTTTTTCCCGCCCAGCGCGAACGCAACATGCCAGTGGAACGGCTGCTGAGGAGAATGTTTGTTGGCGGCGCCGGTTTTGGCCCCAGCCCATGACGAAGTGCGGGCAATAACCTCCGCTTCTTGGTCGGCAATATTCATCTGCATATTCTTGACGCCATCGCGCTACTTGACTTGCACATCCTCCATTTGAGCAAATCCCGCCGCCCTAGGACGAGCGAAATATCGGGGAAAAGACCTCCTTTTTCGGGCGCAAGCGCCATTGCAATCGAAGTTGGATGCGAAACATAAACTCGGGTAGGATTCGTCTTATGTCGATGCCGCCTCCTCCCCAGCCCGAGCCTACGCCATGAATACCCATTCCCGATTACGGCGTTTAAGCCTGCGCGCCAAACTGATTTGGCTATTCGTCATCATCAAAGTGGCGCCGTTGGTGCTGTTGGCGCTGGTCGCCTGGCAGGGCGTGAAACTGCTCGGCGACGAAATTAAAATCCATATCGGCACGATGGCGGTCGAGGTGCGCCAGACCGTCGCGGACATGGCCGGCGGTTTTTCCAGCGCGGCGGAAAAGGCGCTGAACGACCGCGCGCGCGAAGAACTCGAACGCCTGACGACCGACACGGCGCGCACCGTGGCCGCGTTTCTTTACGCCCGCGACGAGGACATCCTGCAAGCGGCGCGCTTACCCAGAGATAAGGCGATCTACGAACTCTTCGTCAAGGGGCGCAGTCGGCTGGTGGTTCCCTCGGGAGACTGGAGGCTGTCGGAGCGCGGCGACGCCTGGGTGCGCACCGATAACGACGCCGCCGTCGGCAGCACACCCCTGGTCAAGGCCAGCAATACCGAAAACCAACAAGCCTTCCACTATCGACCGCCGGAAAGCGTGCAGCCGACGCTACGCAAACCGCTATTTCATGAAATCGTCTTCGTCGGACTCGATGGCCAAGAACGGCTCAAGGTGTCGGCTACCGGCCTGCTGCCCTCCGAATTGCGCGACGTCAGCCGCAGCGAGAACACCTGGAGCAAGGCCGAACACTATTTCGCCGAACTGAAAAAGCTCAAACCCGGCGAAATCTACGTCTCGGACGTGATCGGCCCCTATGTCGGCTCGCGCATCGTCGGCCTACTGACGCCCGAGAGCGCGAAGAAAAAGGGCATTCCGTTCGAACCGCAGCACGAGGCCTACGCCGGTCGCGAAAACCCCGTCGGCAAGCGCTTTCACGGCATCGTCCGCTGGGGCACGCCGGTCGTGCAAAACGGCGCCATCGTCGGCTACGTCACGCTCGCCCTCGACCATAGCCATATCATGGCGATGACCGACAACCTGCTGCCGACGCCCGAACGCTACGCCAGCATCGCCAACGCCGCGAGCGGTAATTACGCCTTCATCTGGGACCACAAGGATAGAGCCATCGCCCACCCGCGCCATCACTCGATCCCCGGCTTCGACCCGAAAACCGGCGAACGCGCGACGCCCTGGCTCGAAGCCGGCGTCTATGCCGCCTGGCAAGCCAGCGGCAAAAAGCTGGACGAATTTCTCGGCGCGACACCCGAATTCGACGGCCAGAGCCGCGACAAAAAACCCGCGCCGCAACTCAGCGCCGCAGGCAAACTCGGCCTCGACTGCCGCTACCTCAATTTCGCGCCGCAATGCCACGGCTGGCACGATCTGACGCAGCACGGCGGCTCCGGCTCCTTCCTGATTCTCTGGAGCGGCGTATGGAAACTGACCACGGCGGCGGCGATTCCGTATTTCACCGGCCAGTATGGCAAAACGCCGCGCGGCTTCGGCTTCGTCACCATCGGCGCGAATATCGAGGACTTCCAACGCCCCGCCGTCGACACCGCCAAGCAGATGGCGGAAAAATCGAAATTCATTGAAGGGCAGATCGTCAAGGCGCAAGACGAGATCGCCGCCACCTTACGCGAACGCGTCAACCGCCTGGGCCGGGATCTTTCGATATCGACGAGCATCATGATCGCCATCGTCATCGCCATCGCGCTGTGGCTGGCGCGGCTGATTACGCAACGGCTGCTCGTCGTCATCGGCGGCCTCAAACGCGTCGAAGCCGGCGAATACGATTACCGCTTCGTCAAGACCTCCGAGGACGAACTCGGCCAGTTGTCCGACTCGCTCAATCGTATGACCCACAGCGTCGAAGACGCCTATGATCGGCTGCGCGAGGCGCAACGCAGCGAGGCCGAACGCCTGGAACGTATGGTCGAGCAGCGCACGGTGGAATTGGAGCAGGCGCGCAAAGACGCCGAAACGGCCAATCAAGCCAAGAGCACTTTCCTGGCGAATATGTCGCACGAAATCCGCACGCCGCTCAACGCCATCGGCGGCATGGCGCACCTGATCCGCGCCTCCGGGCTGACGTCCGAACAAACCGAGCGGATGAAGAAGCTCGAAGCCGCGAGCGAACATCTGATCGGCATCATCAATTCGATTCTCGATCTTTCCAAGATCGAAGCCGGCAAATTCGTGCTCGACGACGCGCCGCTCGACGTCGCGCGCACGATCGACGACGTCATGACGATGCTGCACGAACGCGCGCAGGCGAAAGGGCTGATGCTGGTCGATCGCAGCGCCCCACTGCCCGGCGTATTCCGTGGCGATCCGGTGCGTCTGCGCCAGGCCTTGGTCAATTATGTCGGTAACGCAATCAAATTCACCGACGCCGGCACGGTGAGCATCGCCGCGAGCATCGTCCTGCACGACGACGAAACCGCGCTGCTGCGCTTCGAAATCGCCGATACCGGCATCGGCATTGCGCCCGAGGTGCTGGCCCGGCTGTTCTCGGCCTTCGAACAAGCCGACAACGCCGCCTCGCGCAAATACGGCGGCACCGGCCTGGGCCTAGCGATCACACAACGCCTGGCGCGACTGATGGGCGGCGACGCGGGCGCCAGCAGCGAACCGGGCATAGGCAGCACCTTCTGGTTCACGGTCCGTTTGCGCAAAGCGCAGGGCGGCGAATCGCTCCAAGCGCCGACGTCCAAGGAAAACCCACTCAGTCTGCTACAGCGCAAGCATGCGGGCAAACGCATCCTGCTGGTCGAGGACGACCCGATCAACCGCGAAATCGCGTTGTCGATACTGCAATCCGCCGGCTTATCGATCGATCATGCCAAAAACGGCGTCGAGGCGGTGGCGATGGCGAGCGCCAACCGCTACGCGCTGATCTTGATGGACATGCAAATGCCGTTAATGGACGGCTTGGAAGCGACGCGCCGCATTCGCGCGCTCCCCGAGGGAGGCCATGTGCCGATTCTGGCGATGACCGCCAATGCGTTCGCCGAAGACAAAGCCAATTGCATTGCCGTCGGTATGAACGACTTCATCTCGAAGCCGATGCCGCCGGGACGACTGTTTGCGATCGTACTCGAATGGCTCGAACCAGCCTTGCCGGATTGAGCTAAACTCGCCCCCATTTCTCGTTCGGACGTAGCGCGCCTATGGAAACCATCGACCCAAAATACAGCATCGGCATCGAAGAGATGGATGCTCAACATGCCAAATTAATTCAAATCATCGATCGATTCCGCTCGATCTCCAGCGACGACCTGCGCGAACAATCCAGCATGGATATCACCAAGCAATCGTTGGATGCGCTGCTGAAATACACCCGCTTCCATTTCGCCAGCGAGGAGCGGTTGATGACCACGCATGGTTATCCCGAACTGGAAAGTCATAAACAAAAGCACCGCGCCCTTGAGGCCACCGTCACCAAATTAGCGGACGAAGTTCATGCCAGTGCGACCACCACCACGCCGATGAAACTCAATCTTTTTTTGACCGTCTGGCTGCTCGAACATATCAAGCAAGACGACGCGAAGTACGCACGCTTTATTTTGGGAAAACCCTAGTCCGACCGACCGTCCCACCAGCGCCGACTTTTGCGTCAAGCCTCATCCAACGCTCGCTTCGCCCGCCGAATATCCAGCGCGTCCATCGCATCGAGCGGTTTAAGCGCAATCGCCTTCTCGTACAATGCGGCGATTTCCTCTCGACGCGCTCGACCGTAGAGCGCCTTCAAACCCTTTGCATACTCAAGATAGCCGATGGGCGCATTGGGGGCCAATTCCAGCGAAGTTTCATAATGTTTGACACTCGCATCCTTACTGACGCCGTAGGTCAGTCGTCCGACCATGGCGCCGACTTTTTCCACGATTTCCGCATGGTAGGAGCCTAATGCCGCGTAGGCGTCGGCGTGTTTGGGGGCGAGTTGCAGCGCCTTGTCGAGCGCGGTTTTGACTTTGCCGCCAATCCCTTGCGCCAAGGCTTTGACGATGGAAATGCCTTGGCTGTACCGCCCCATTGCAAGCGCATATAGATAGAAGGCGTTCGCATTTTTGGCGTTGACGGCTTGCAGCGCTTCGCACAGGTCGGCGGCTTCCTGAAACAGCTCCAGCTTGCGCACCGCATCGCTTTCGAGGTGGTCCGCGTAGATACAGATCGACTTGGCGGCGACGATGTGCCCGACCGATCCCGCTGAAATTCCTTTTTCATAAGCCGCCTGAAAATCGCCATGATGGTAAAGTCGCCAGGCATCCTGCACGACTTCATCGTCGGGAAACGGTTCGCAATCGCCGCGATGCAGTCGCTCCCAATTTTTCTTCAGGGCGTCGCCGGGATAGGCGTGGGCTTTGACGGGGTTGGGAAATTTTTCCCATTGGGATGCTGCCATAATAGATCTCCTCGTTATAGGTTTAATTGGACGCTGCGTATTTTTCCAGCAGATCGTCGAACAAGGCGCGCGGATGCTCGGCCAGGTAGGGCGCGGCCAATTGCATGACCTGGTAGGCGCCGCGCAGCAAGGCTTCGTCGGTGATCGGTTGGCGCGGATTGCGCGCATACTCGAACGACATCCAATACGTGGCGATCACTGTCGTATTGACCGCCAGCGCCTGAATTTCGGCCGGCGTGGCGTTCATCGCGCCCGAAGCGACCAAGCCCTGACATAAGGCTTCGGAGGTCTTGGCCTTGAGCGCGAGTATGCGTTTAAAGTGAGTTTCGAGCAAACGGTTGCGCGACAAGAGGTCGCTCAAATCGCGGTACAGGAAGCGGTACTTCCACATATTTTCGAAGATTATATGCAGAAACAGCCAGACGTCTTCGACGTCCGGCAAGCGTTTTGCCGGTGCGACCAAGGTGGCTTCGATCAGTTTTTCGAATTCGGTGAATAATTCTTCGATCAACTGATCTTTGCTGTGAAAATGGTAATAAAGATTGCCGGGGCTGATTTCCATTTCGTCGGCAATCGACTGAGTGGTGACATTCGGCTCGCCATACTCGTTGAACAAGCGCAAGGTAGTCTCCAGAATGCGCTCGCGCGTGCGTCGTTTGGGTTTATTTTCTGTCACAACTAGACTCCACGTTTCCACTCAGGATAAAAAACATAGAAAACATCGATCGTTCGGCGCGTCGACAGCGAGCGGCGAGCTGCATTGGCACTCTATACTGCCTATATAATCGATGCGAACTGCAGCGCCGATGCCGTCACAGGATAGCGGTTTTTCCTCCGCTCGGGAGGGTGCAGACGCGAGTTTCGCCGACCCTTTAGCTTGACCCTTGCTTTGTTCGATCCGTTTATTTGGAGTTTGCCATGGCCACCTATCTCACCCAGCCGATGAAGTCGTCCCGTGTCTTGCATTTCGCCCGGCGCCCGCTGGCCTTGGCCATATCGCTGTGCTTTTCCGCCGCGAGTTTGGCGCTGCCTGCCGACCCGACAGTGGTCGCGGGCAGCGCGGCTTTCCAGCAAAACGGCGCGGCATTGACCGTCACGACGACGACCCACAACGCGATTATCGACTGGCAAAAGTTCACTATCGGCGCAGGCGAAACCACCCGCTTCATCCAGCCTGCGGCGTCGAGCGCAGTGATGAACCGCGTATTGGCCGCCGAGCCTTCGCTGATTTACGGCACGTTGTCGTCGAACGGTCGGGTTTTTCTAATCAATCCATCGGGGATTATGGTCGGCCCCAGCGGGCGCATCGATACTCAAGGCTTTGTCGCCAGCACCTTGGGAATCTCGAACCAGGACTTTCTGGCGGGACGCATGCTGTTTAAGAACAACGAGTTAAATGCACCTGGCGCCGGCGTGATCAATCAGGGACAAATCGTTACGCCGCACGGCGGCAGCGTCTATCTGATCGGCGGCGACGTCGACAATCGCGGCATTATCGTTACACCGCACGGCGAAACGATTTTAGCGGCGGGACATACGGTGAGCCTGATCGACAGCGCCACGCCGGGCGTCAAGGTCGAGATTACCGGCGCTGCGGGCAAGGCGACCAATCTGGGCGAGATCGTCAGCACCGCCGGGCGCATCGGCATCGCCGGGGTGATCGTCAAGAACTCCGGCAGCTTAAATGCCGCCGGCGCCGTCCTGCGCGGCGGACGGATTTTCCTGCAAGCCAGCCAAGAAAGCCGCGTCGACGGCCAGGCGCGCATCGATGCCAGCGGTGCGCAGGGTGGTGCGCAGGGTGGTGCGCATGGTGGTGAGATCAGCGTGCTCGGCAAGCAGGTGTTCGTTACCGATCAAGCCGTGATCGATGCGTCGGGCGCGGATGGCGGCGGAACCCTGCGCATCGGCGGCGACTATCGGGGAGCGAATCCCGACGTACAAAATGCCGATACGACATTCCTCGGCGCGGAGGCGCGCTTGAACGCCGATGCGACGAAAGTCGGCGCTGGCGGGACGGTAGTGGTCTGGGCGGACGACAGCACGCAGGCGCTGGGACATATTTCGGCGCGCGGCGGCGCAGCCGGCGGCGACGGCGGCTTGATCGAAACCTCGGGCAAACGGATGCTCGAAGTCGCTCGCGCCGCCAACGCTTCAGCGCCCTATGGCCGGGGCGGAACCTGGCTGCTCGATCCGAACAACGTCACGATACAGGCTACGGGCAGCGATACCAACGTCACGGGCAATCCCAGCTTCGTCAGCACCGCCGATAGCGCGATCATCACGACGGCGACGCTACAGACGGCGCTGAATAACGGCACCAACGTCAGCATCGCCACCAGTTCCGGCGGCGCACAAGCAGGCGATATTACCTTGAACAGCCCGCTGCTGAAAACCGTCGGCGGCAATGCGACGCTGACGCTGTCGGCGCATAACAATATCAATCTGAATCAAGCCATTACCAGCAGCAGCGGCTTGCTTAATCTGACGCTGATTCCGAACAGCGACGCCAGCGGCGGCGGCTCGGCCACGGTGCTGGCCAGCCTGACCGGCATCGGCGCGTTTACGGTCGGCGGCGCCGGCTCGGTCACCTTCTCGGGCGGAACGAGCAGCTTCGCCACTAGCTATTCCGCCGCCTCCACCAGCATTACCGGCGGCAATATCGCCATCGCCACCCCGTTGACGCTGACCAGTCTGCAAATGTCCGCCGGTTCGCTGAACAGCACTGCCTTAATTACGCTGACCGGCAGCGGCAATTGGAGCGGCGGCGCTTTGGCCGGCGGCGGCACGCTGAAAATCGACAACGGCGCCACGCTGAATATCGAAGGCGCCAGCACCAAATCTCTCAATGGATTCAACATCGACAATGCGGGCACGGTCGTTTGGAAAGCTTCCGGTAACGTCGATCTCAATATGGATGGCGCGACAAACTCATTCGTCAACCGCAATACCTTCGATATCCGCAGCAACGCTCAGTGGGGTAATGTGTTTTGCTGCCAGAGTGGCAGCTTCACTTTGACCAACCTCTCCGGCGGGCTAATCAAACGCACCACCGATACGGGAATGGCCCAGTTCGTGTCGGGCTCGCAAATCGACAATAATGCAGGCGCTACCATCGATATCCAAACCGGCACGCTACTCGTCGGCAAGGGCGCCAACGCCGGCAGCATTACTATTGCCGGCGGTGCGAAATTGGAAAGCACCGACAACTTCAGCCTTGCCAACGCCTCGACGATCGCCGGCGCCGGGACATTCAAACTCAGTAGCGGCACGATAGACGTTCAAGGCAACGCAGCAGCAACCAATCTCACCCACAGCGGAGGAACCTTGGGCGGAACGGGAACGCTGACCTTGAGCGGCAGCAGCGCCTGGAGCGGCGGCGCATGGAAGGGCGGCGGTACGCTGAAAGTCGGCAGCGGCGCAACCTTGACCATCGACGGCACGGCAACCAAGTCGCTAAATGGCTACACCTTGGATAATGCCGGGACGCTGATCTGGAAAAGCTCCGGCGTCGTCGATCTCGATCTGGACGGTTCGTCCAGCGCCTTGATCAACCGCAACGTTTTCGATATTCAGGGCAGCGGTTCCTGGGGCAATGTGTTT
>DATETD010000196.1:0-12832 GCA_035283885.1 Rhodocyclaceae bacterium | reverse complement strand
TACCACCCGTCCGCCGCGACCCGGCGAAGTGCATGGCCGCGCCTATCATTTTATCGACGTCAAAACGTTTTTGACGATGCGCAAAGCCGGCGAATTTGCCGAGTGGGCCGAGGTGCATGGCAATTTTTACGGTACGTCGCGGCTGTGGCTTGAGGAGCGCATGCAAAACGGTCATGACGTTTTGTTGGAAATCGATTGGCAGGGCGCGCAGCAAGTGCAACGGCAGTTTCCCGATGCGGTGGGGATTTTTATTCTTCCGCCGTCGATGGGCGAGTTGGAGCGACGTTTGCGCAGCCGGGGTTCCGATAGCGAGGAAGTCATCGCTCGGCGCGTGGCCGGCGCTTTGGGCGAGATGCGTCACGTGAGCGAGTTTAATTTTGTTATAATCAACAATGACTTGGATGAAGCGTTGAGCGACTTGAAAGCCGCCGTGCGCTCTTCGCGTCTACGTTTTGGGCCGCAACGGGCCCGTCACCCCGACGTCTTCGCTTTTATCGAGCAAGACTGAATGGATATATAAAAGGATTGATCATGGCTCGTGTCACTATTGACGATTGCATTAAACGCATTCCCAACCGTTTTCAACTGACGCTGGTGGCGACGTATCGGGCGCGCCAACTGACCTTGGGCAGCACGCCCTTGGTCGAAGTCGATCGGGATAAGCCCGCCGTGATTGCCTTGCGCGAAATCGCTTGTGGCAAGGTCGGAGTCGAAATTCTGGGCCGTGGTCAGGGCTAGCGCAACCCGTTTGGGGGAGGTGAGGGGGAATCATGAAGGCCAAGCTCGTCCCTGCGGATCACCCCCCCTCGTTACTTAAAGAACTTGAGCGCTTCAATTCCCAGATCGGCAGTTATTTAAAGCCGGACGATGTTTCTCGCATCAAGGCGGCGTATGCTTTTTCCGAAGCGGCGCATCGCGGGCAGTTTCGCATCAGCGGCGACCCGTATATCTCTCATCCCTTGGCGGTGGCGCAGTTTCTGGCGGAGTGGCGTCTCGATCCGCAATCCCTGATTGCCGCCTTGCTGCACGATGTGATGGAGGATACGCCGACCAGCAAGGAGCAGATTGCGCGGCGTTTCGGCAAAGTGGCGGCGAATCTGGTCGATGGCGTCTCCAAAATCGATCGACTGGAACACCAAACGTTCGAGGAAGCGCAAGCCGAGACCTTGCGGAAAATGCTGATGGCGATGGCGCGCGATGTTCGGGTCATTGTCATCAAGCTGGCGGATCGCCTGCACAATATGAAGACGCTCGGGGCGATGCGCCCCGAGAAGCAGCGTCGGATTGCGCGCGAGACGCTGGACATCTATGCGCCGATCGCCAATCGGCTCGGTCTGAACGCACTGTATCGCGAGTTGCAGGATCTGTCGTTTTGCTATGTGCATCCCTATCGCTACCGCGTGTTGGAGAAGGCGGTCAAGGGCGCGCGCGGCAACCGACGGGCGGTGTTTACGCGGATCTATGACGCTATTCGTCATATTCTGCCCAAGCACGGGGTGGAGGCGGAAGTCATGGGGCGCGAAAAGCATCTTTTCAGCATTTATTGCAAAATGCGCGAAAAGCGCCTGTCGTTTTCCCAGGTGCTGGATATCTTCGGCTTTCGCATCGTCGTCAAGGATAGACCCTCGTGCTATCTGGCCTTGGGCGTATTGCACGCCTTGTATCCGCCGATTCCGGGTAAATTCAAAGATTACATCGCTATACCTAAAGCGAATGGCTATCAGTCCTTGCACACCACCTTGATCGGCCCCTTCGGCACGCCGGTCGAGTTGCAGATACGTACCACGGATATGCATCACGTGGCCGAATCCGGCGTGGCCTCGCATTGGTTGTATAAGGACGAAAGCGCCTTCGATCAGTTTCAGAAGCGCACCAGTAAATGGTTGAAATTCGTCACCGAGTTGCAGTCGTCTTCGGGCGATTCGGCGGAATTTCTCGAACATATCAAGGTGGATTTGTTCCCCGGCGAAGTGTACGTCTATAGCCCGCGCGGCAAAATTTTCACCCTGCCCAGCGGGTCGACGGCGGTGGATTTCGCGTATGCAGTGCATACCGATATCGGCAATCACTGCGTTGATTGTCATATCAATTTCGAAAAAGCGCCCTTGCGCGCGCGCTTGCACAATGGCGATCGCGTCGAGATCATCACCGATCCGACATCCTCGCCGAGTCCGTCCTGGTTGGGCTTCGTCCAGAGTTCGCGCGCGCGCGCCAAAATTCGTCATTATCTGAAAACGCAGCAATTGGAAGAATCCGCCGCTTTGGGGGAGAATCTGCTGCTGCAAGCCTTGCGCGGCGTCGGCGTCGCGACCACCGAAGTGCCGGTGGCGATCTGGGATCGCATTTGGCGCGATTCCGGCGGTCGTTCGATGCGCAATGTTCTCGCCGATATCGGTTTAGGGAAGCGTTTGCCCGCGATCGTGGCGCGGCGTTTGGCGGAAAGCCTGGGCGTGGATGTCGCCAAGGACGAGGCGGCGACCGAAACGCGCACGCCGAGTCCGATCCTGATTAAGGGGGGCGATGGTCTGGCGATACAATTGGGCAAATGTTGTCGCCCGATTCCCGGCGATGCTATCGTCGGCCTGGTGCGCAAGGGGCAGGGGCTGATGGTGCATACGCAGGATTGTCGTCTGGTGACCAAGCTGCGCGGCGAGCGCAACAGCAGTAGCAGCGTCGCCGTGGATTGGGAAGCCGATATCGACAATTTATTTGAAACTCATATTCGCGTCGTGGCGGACAATGGGCGTGGGGTGTTGGCGCGTTTGGCGACGGAAATCGCCGAAACTCAGTCCGATGTGCTGAATGTCAGCATGGACGACGACCGCGGAGGGACGACCTCGGTATACTTCACCCTGCAAGTCAAGGATCGCAGTCATTTGGCGCGCATCATGCGCGCTTTGCGACGCATTCCGGAAGTCATTCGCATCGGTCGTTATGCTGAAGCGGAAACCTAGAGAGGGTATTATTATGGCGTTATACGAATCCGACCACAGTCGCTTTATGCGTGAATGGTTGCAGCGGCACCCTGAGGAACTCAAGCAGCGCGCGAGCGGGATTGCATTATGGTGGGATAAGCCGCCGCGCTCGACCGAAGCGATGAAGCAAGTGGAGCAAGCCTCGGCGCCGACCAAGGCCTATTATTACGACGCCAATTAGCATTATGTATTCGGCTTGAGCTGACTCATCGATGATTCCAATACTGGAGTATGCCGACCTCGACGTTTCTCGGGTCAAGGCCAATTACCGCAAGGTGGTCGAGGCGATTGCGCGGCAGGATTTTCGGGCGGCGCAGGTCAAGAAACTCAGCAATCTCGCTCACGGCAAGTTCTATCGCGCCAAGCTCGACGAAGCCGATCGCTTGGTGTTTTCATTGGTGCGCCACGAGGGTAAAGTCTGCGCGCTGATGCTCGAAGTGATCCTCAATCACGATTACAGCAAATCGCGCTTTTTGCGCGGCGCGACGATCGACGAGGATAGGATTCCGGACGCCGAAGCGGTCGAGGCGATCGAAAATGCGCAAGAGATGCGTTACCTGCATCCGGAGCGCACCGCGATTCATCTACTCGATAAGCCGATTTCTTTCGACGACGCCCAAGAAGCGGTGTATCGCCAACCGCCGCCGTTGATTGTGGTCGGCAGCGCCGGCAGCGGCAAGACGGCGCTGACGTTGGAGAAGCTGAAGAATGCCGATGGCGAGGTGTTGTATGTCACCCATTCCAGCTATCTGGCGCAGAGCGCGCGCGATTTGTATTACGCCAATGGGTTTGAGCGCGATGGGCAGGAGGCGGTGTTTCTTTCCTACCGCGAATTCGTCGAGACCCTGCGCCTGCCGCCCGGGCGCGAAGCCACTTGGCGCGATTTTTCAGGCTGGTTCTCGCGCATCCAGCAGATGTTCAAAGAATTCGACGCGCATCAGGTGTTCGAGGAAATGCGCGGCGTGATCGCGGCGCATGCCGGGGGCGTGCTGATGCGTGAAGCATATCGCGAACTGGGGGTGCGGCAGTCGATCTTTCCGCAGGAGCAGCGCGATCGGCTTTACGATATTTTCGAAAAATATCGGCAATGGCTGCATGACGCTAAACTCTACGATCTGAATTTGGTGGCGCAGGAATGGCGCTCGCTCGCTGCGCCGCGCTACGATTTCGTCGTGATCGACGAAGTGCAGGACATCACTATGGTGCAGCTCGCGTTGGTGTTGAAGACGCTGAAGCGACCGGGAAATTTTCTGTTGTGCGGCGATTCCAATCAGATCGTCCATCCCAACTTTTTTTCCTGGGCGCAGGTGAAAAGCCTGTTCTGGCAAGATCCCGCCTTGGCGGAACGGCAGGAACTGCGCGTACTCACGGCGAATTTTCGCAACGGCGCCGAGGCGACGCGCGTGGCGAATCGCCTGCTCAAGATCAAGCATCGTCGCTTCGGTTCGATCGATCGCGAAAGCAATTTTCTGGTGCAGGCGGTCGGCGGCAAGCCGGGGCAGGTGGCGATCATGCCCGATAAGGAGGCGACCAAGCGCGAACTGAACCAGAAAATCCGTCAATCCACCCAGTTTGCGGTATTGGTGATGCGCGACGAGGACAAGGCGGAGGCCAAGCGGCATTTTTCCACCCCGCTATTGTTCTCGATTCACGAGGCCAAGGGCTTGGAATATGAGAATATCGTGTTGTATCGTTTCGTCTCCGACCATAGAGCCGAATTCAACGAAATCGTCGACGGCGTCGCTCGCGCCGATCTGCTTGAGGACACACTGAACTATCGACGCGCCAAGGATAAAACCGACAAGTCGCTGGAAATCTATAAATTCTATGTCAATGCTTTGTACGTGGCCTTGACGCGCGCGATCGAGAATTTGTATATCATCGAGTCCGACACGGGTCACGCCATATGGAGCCTGCTCGATCTATCGCTGGCGGACACGGTGAATGTGGCGGCGCGGGAGTCCTCGCTGGAGGACTGGCAACGCGAGGCGCGCAAACTCGAATTGCAAGGCAAGCAGGAACAGGCCGAGGCGATCCGGCGCGACATTCTGAAGGAAACTCCCGTGCCGTGGTCGGTGCTCGACGGCGCCAAAGTGCGCGAGCTGATGGTCAAGGTGTTCCGCGAGCATGCGCCCGGCGGCAAGATACGCCAACAGCTTTACGAGTACGCGCTCTGTTTCGATGAAAGCAAGTTGCTGCACTGGCTGTCGGTGTTGGGCAAGCATCAAGTCGCCGCCATTGCGCCCGCGCAGCGCAGCGCCTTGTCGCATAAGAGCTATGCGGCGTATTTTTCGAGCAAATTCAAGGATGTGCTGAAGCAGTGCGAGCACTATGGGATCGACCATCGCCTGCCGATGAATCTGACGCCGTTGATGGCGGCGGCCGCGGCGGGTAATGTGGCCTTGGTCGAGGCCTTGCTCGAACGTGGCGCGGATCGCGAGGCCGTCGATCATTACGGGCAAAATGCTCTACATTGGGCGATGCGCGAGGCGTTCAAGGACGAGAAGACGGCGCGCGGCCCGTTTGCCGCGTTGTACGAATTGCTGGCGCCGCCCAGCATCGACGTCAATGCCGGCGATCGCTTGGTTAAAATTTACCGCCATCAAACGGAATATTTTCTGCTGCAAACGTTCCAAGTATTGTTTAAACCCAATGTTATTACCGATTTGGGGCGAGGCCTTGATACCCGTGCGATTCTTACGGCGTGGGCGCAACTGCCCGGCAATGCGGTGCGCGCAGAGCGCAAGCGGCGTCAATATCTGTCGGGGGTGTTGGCGCGCAACGAACGCGATCGTGACTATGCCTATAACCGCCGACTATTCATGCGAGTGGAGCAGGGGCATTATCGGCTCAATCCGCAGATCGCGCTACGATCTCGCCAGGGCGAAGAATCGGTATGGACGCCGATCTATGGTGTGCTGAATTTGGCGTTGATTCACGAGACCTGCTGGAACGACTACATGGCCGGCCTTCGTTATATACCCGAATTGATCGATGCGGCGGGTTTGGCGACGGCTGTCGATCCGGTCATTTCGACGGGAGCAGAGCAGCGTCAGGAAGAGGCGATACGGAAATCCGCCGAGGAAAGTCGGCGACTGGCGGCGGCGTCAAAGCGCAATTTCTGGTAGACAGATCAGATGCCGTAAAAAGTCGGCGCTGACGGGACGGATCGCGCCGACGCTTTCGAACTCGATACCGCGATTCATAGTCGGCGACCGAGGGTATCGAGATAACGACGCTTTCCTGCCTTATTTGGCTGGGTTTGTCGCGCGGATCGGGGGGCTAGAATGCGCATTACTCAACTCACTTGCCAGTGCGAGGGGACATGACTGCGCCGCCGCATTCCGAACAGATTTCGACGTCCCATGCCGACGAGGTGCAGGACAGTTTGCACATGGTGCAGACCTTGCTGGCGCGTCAGAAGCGCGTGGAAGCCTTGGTGCATCGTCAGGAAATGCCGCGCCATGAGCTGGTCGAGGACGTATTGCATAAGCAGCATTTGGCCGAGTTGCGCGTCAAGCTCGAACATATGGCGCCCGCGCGCATTGCGCGCATTCTCGAAGCCTTGCCGCAGGACGAATGTCTGCAAGTGTGGGAGTTGGTCGCCAAGGAACGCGGCGACGAGATTCTCGACGAATTGTCCGAAGCGATGAGCGAAACCTTGGTCGGCACGCAAGGCGCTGCACGTAAACCCGTGGTGTTGAATGCGTTCGAACTGCATAATGGGCGTCTGCGCCAGATTCCGGTAGACAACCGCTCGGAACTGGGCGCGACCCATCCGATCTGGGTGGATTTGATCGCCCCCTCCAACAAACAACGCAAATGGATCGAGGAGTTGTTCGGTCTGGTGTTGCCCGATATCGACGATTTGACCGACCTGGAGGAGTCCGCGCGTTTCTATATCGAAGACAATGGCGAAGTGCATTTGCACTCGGAATTCTTGCTGGATAAGGGCGACGAGTCGCGCAACGTGACCGTAGCGTTTATTCTGCATAAGAACATTCTGTTTTCGATGAGGAACGAGGAACTGCCGGTGTTTCGTTTGCAGCGCTTGCGCGCGCGGATACAGCCCGGTTACGTTTCCGACGGCAAGGACGTTTTACTCGATCTCTATGCCGCCGATGTGGAATATTCGGCGGATGCGCTGGAGGATATCTATACCGAACTCGATGCGGTCGGGCGCAAGGTGTTGAGCACGCAGATGACCGACGAAGAGGCCGGGTCGATACTCGCGGATATCGCCAAGGAAGAGGATTTGAACGGACGCATTCGGCGCAATGTGCTGGATACGCGCCGTGCATTGTCGTTCCTGATGCGCGGGCGCTTATTGGCGCCGAATCAGCACGACGACGCGCGCCAGATTTTGCGCGACATCGAATCGCTCGATGGGCATACGGCGTTCATCTTCAATAAAATCAACTTCCTGATGGATGCAGTGGTCGGCTTCATCAACATCAACCAGAACAAGATCATCAAGATATTCTCGGTCGCCTCGGTGGCCTTGCTGCCGCCGACCTTGATCGCGAGTATCTACGGCATGAATTTCAAGTTGGGCTTCCCCGAACTCGAATGGCAATACGGCTACCCGTTCGCGCTGACGCTGATGCTGATTTCGGTGGTGATCCCTATCGTTTTTTTCCGCAAGAAGGGTTGGTTGCGCTGATTCCTACATGCGCGGCTGGTGAAATTGCAGCCCGTTGCGACCGTTCATTTTGGCGCGATACATGGCGGCGTCGGCATTGTGCAGCAAGGTGTCGGTATCCTCGCCATCGTGCGGATAGATGGCGATGCCGATGCTCAATGTGACGTTCAATGTCAGCCCATTGATCGCGTAAGGGGCGGCGACGATGTTCAGCAGCTTGGCGCCGAGCGCCTCCACTTCGGTTTCTTCATGCATTTCGGGCGTTAGGATGATGAATTCGTCGCCGCCGTGGCGCGCCACGGTATCGGAGGCGCGCACCTGCGTGCGCAAGCGATGGGCGATTTCGCGCAGCAAGGCGTCGCCGGTGTCGTGACCATGTTCGTCATTGACGGGCTTGAAGTGATCGAGGTCGATAAACAACACGGCAAAGCGGCGATGATAGCGTTGCGCCGAGGCTAGGGTTTGTTGCATCCGTTCGAACAGCAGCGAGCGATTGGGCAGTTCGGTCAGATAGTCGTAGTGCGCCAAATGCTGGATGCGCGCTTCGGCGGATTTGCGTTCGCTGATGTCGGTGAAAATGCCGATATGGTTTTCGACCGCGCCGTGCGCATTGACGACGGCGGCGATGGACAGCCAGGTCGGATGAATATGCCCGTCGCGATGGCGGCTCCAGACCTCGCCTTCCCAGCGTCCGCTTTGCTTGATCTGCGTCAGCATGCTTTCGAAAAAGTCCGGCGCGTGACGGTCGGCGGCCAGTCGGATCGGCGAGTGGCCGCGCACTTCGTCGGCGGTGTAGCCGGTGATTTCGGTAAAGGCGCGATTGACGGAAATGATGCGCCAGCGGGCGTCGGTAATGGTGATCCCTTCGCTGCTGGCGTCGAAGACGCGCGCGGCCAAGTGCTGTTGGTACTCGGCTTCGTGGCGCTCGGTGATGTCGGTGATGATGCCGACCAGTCCCAGCACCTTGCCGCTGTCGTCTTGCAGGCGACGACCGGACAATTGCCCCCAGAACTGCGTGCCGTCGCGGCGCCAATAGCTGCGTTCGAGATTGACGCATCCGGTCTCGCTCGACAACAATTGCATCATGCGATGCCGACCGATTTCGCGCTCCTCGGGAGCGATCAGGTCGACGTAATCGAGGCCGATCAGCGCCTCCAGTGGCCAGGCGAACATTTCGGTCATACGCTGATTGGCATGGACGATACGACCGGCGGCATCGACCAGAAAGATGGCGGCGCCGCTGGCGTCGTAAATGGTGCGCAAGGTGCGTTCGCGTTCGGCCAAGGCGGCGTCGGCGACATGGCGCTCGGTGACGTCCCAGCACGAGCCGGTGAAGCCGAGAAATTCGCCGGAAGCATCGAAACGCGGCGCGCCATGGTCGAGCACCCAACGGTATTCGCCGCTATGATGGCGCAGCCGATATTCCATCGAGAAGGCGTGGCGCGCTTCGAAGGCGGCGCTGTACGTGTCGCTGCAAGGTTTCAGATCGTCGGGATGGACGCTGGTGGCCCAGCCGCGGCTGATTTCATGGTCGAGATGGTGGCCGGTGAATTCCAGCCAGCCGCGATTGAACCAAACACTGCGTTTGTCGGTATTCGAGACCCAGATCATCACGCTGGACGAGTCGGCCAGCGAGCGATAGTTGGCTTCGCTCTCGACCAGCCGTCGTCGACTTTCCTGTAGGGAGGCATAGGTGCCGCGGCGTTCGCGCGCGCCTATGTTCAAAATCATCACCGTGACGCTGAGCGCGCTGTAGAACATCCAGAATTCGATCAAGGCGCTATCGCTCAGTCCGTTGTCGCGATGCAACGTCAGGCTGGCGAGCGCCATCAGGAAACTCCCCAGCAAGGCCGTGCTGGTGCCGACGACGCCAAAGCGTATCGCCGTCCAGATCATCAAGGGAAATACGACAAAGGCGCGCGTCTGATTGCTGTGGGTGTTGGGCAAGAGATCGACGAACAACATCGCATGCGTGCCGATAAAGATCAGCATATACAGTATGGCGTGCAGGCGATGCAGGCGATGCGACCTGAGTCGGTTATGCCATGCTAATAGCAATGGCGTCAGCAGCAGCGCGCCCATGGTTTCGCTGAGCCACCAGGTGCGCCAAACGATAGGAATGCGGCTCCAGGTGGAAATGCCATCGAAGAAGAGCGCCAAGCTGCCGCAACTGGCGGCGACGCCCGTGGCGGCGGTGGCGACGCCGACGAGGGCGACATAGTGAGTTAATGTCGGATTATGCCATTTGTCGTAATGGCCGCGTTGTAGCAGCCAAGCGGCCAGCAGGGTTTGGGCGCAGTTGCCGATGCCGACCGCTAGCGCCGGATTGGGCGACACGCCTGCGAGCCACGCGGTCAATGCGGCAGCGAGCAGCACCGCCGGCCAGAGTTGCAAACCGTAGATCATCAGTGCGGCAAGCGCCAAACCGGAGGCTGGGCTAAACAAGGGGAAGTGTCCGCTGATGTCCCTATAGACCAGTGGAAAGTGCGCGGCGACGACAAAGGCAAGCAGCAGCAGGGCGAGCGGCTTGATATCGCGCAGATCGGGAAGCCAGCGGCGAGGAGGTCGGTGTGTCGACTCCTGGGTGGCGCGGTCTAGTCTATCCGGTATGGCGGCGTCCCTCATGGCGTGCGAAAAGCGAGCAGATTATCCTATCGTTGAGTTTTTATGAATTTAGCACAGATATCGAAAAGTCGGCGCTGACGGGACGGATTTTCTTGGGCTAGTCGCTCGGTTCGCCGCTCAGTTCGCCACGTAGTTCGGCATGGCGCGGGCAATCGATCAAATGGTCGTTGACCAAACCGACCGCCTGCATCAATGCATAGCAAATGGTCGGGCCGACGAATTTGAAACCGCGTCGTTTGAGTTCTTTCGACATGGCTTCGGCGGTTGGAGTGAGGGGCGGCACCTCGCTCATGATGCGGAAACGATTGATCTGCGGGCGACCATCGACGAATTGCCACAGCAGGCCATCCAATGTTTTGCCCTCGTCGTAGAGCTTCAGCAGTGCGCGCGCATTGGCGATGGCGGCTTCGATCTTGAGTCGATTGCGCACGATGGTCGGGGTGGCGAGCAAACGGGCGACCGCTTCGTCGTCGTAGGCGGCGATCTTTGCGGCATCGAAATCGTCGAAGGCGCGGCGGTAGCCCTCGCGCTTTTTCAGCACCGTCAGCCAAGATAAGCCGGCTTGGGCGCCTTCCAGCAGTAAAAATTCGAATAAGCGGCGCTCGTCATGGAGTGGTGCGCCCCATTCCGTGTCGTGGTAGGCGACGTAGAGCGGGTCGCTTACGCACCAAGGGCAAGGTTCCATGATGTATTCCTAGTTCAAGGTGAGTACGCCGCGCTTGAGTCCGGGGTCGTCCGGGTGGGCCGTGAGCACGAAACCCAGGCTGTTCACAAAAGCCAGCATGCGGCTGTTCTCGGCGAGAAAGTCTCCATTCATATACTTCAGACCGCGACTGCGCGCGGCGTCGATCAGTGTTCCCATCATGCGGCGCGCCAGTCCTTTGCCTTGCCATTCCGTCGCCACGGCGATGGCGAATTCGCAGGAATCGCCGTCCGGGTTGGTGGCGTAACGGGCGTCGCCGATGGCGATTTCCTCGCCGCCGACTTCGACGGTGGCGATAAACGCCATCTCGCAGTGATAATCGATCTGGGTTAGGCGGATCAGTTGCGCCGGCGAAAGCTCCTGGATGGAATTCATGAAGCGCATATAGCGGGCTTCGGGCGCGAGCGCCTGGACGAAGTGCTGTTTAAGCGCCGCGTCTTCCGGGCGGATCGGGCGTACGGTGATTTGCATGCCTTCCTTGCCTTGAAAGCTGGTAATCAGGTGCGAAGGATAGGGGTGGATCGCCATATGGTCGTAGCGTCCGGCGGTGAGCGAGAGATTTTCGATCACGATACAGGCATCGACCGCGACCGCGCCCTTTTCATCGACGATCAATGGATTGATGCTGAGTTCGCTGATCCACGGCAATTCGCACGCCATTTCGGAGACGCGTAGCAACACGGCTTCGAGCGCTTCCATATTGACGGGTGGCATATTGCGGAATTCGCCGAGGCCGGCGCTTTTGCTGGTGTAGGCCAGCATATCGGTGACCAGGATAGAATTCAGCGGCGGCAAGGCGACCGCTCGCTCTTCGTTATCGACCTTGACGCCGGAGCCGCCGGGGCCGAAGACGATGATCGGGCCGAACACTTTGTCGCGCACGATGCCGACGAATAAATCGCGACCATTGGTTTTGGCGATCATCGGCTCGATGGCGATGCCGTTGATGACGGCGTCGGGCTGATGTCGTTTGACCGATTCGGTAATTTTCAGCCAGGTGTCGCGCACCGCCGCCGGGCTATCGACGTTGAGGCAGACGCCGCCGATATCGCTCTTGTGGCGAATTTGCGGCGAGTCGACCTTCATCACCACGGGAAGTCCGATCACTTCGGCCAGCACCATCGCTTCGGAAGCGGAGCGGGCGATCGCGGTGGCGGCGATCGGAATCTTGAACGAGGCCAATACCGCTTTGGATTCCATTTCGCTCAAGGTCTTGCGGCCTTCCATCAAGGCGGTTTCGATCACCAGGCGCGCCGACTCCAGTCGCGGCGGCTCGGTTTCCGAGATCGACGGCGGCGTCTGTTGCAGCAGGCGGCGATTCAGGTAGTAATGCGAGACATGCGAAAACAGATCGACCGCCGGTTCCGGCGTGTGGAACGACGGCAAGCCGGCTTCTTGCAGCAGCAAGCGGGCTTCGCGCACTTGATCGCCGCCCATCCAGCAGGTGACGATGGGTTTATTGGTGTTTTTCGCCACATCGATCACCGCCTTGGCGGTTTGCGTCGCGGTCGCCTTGGCTTGCGGCGTGAATAGCGTCAATACGCCGTCGACATTGTCGTCGTCGAGGCAGGCGCGCAAGGCGGTGCAATAACGTTCGGGGTCGGCATCACCGAGAATGTCGATAGGATTGGAGATCGACCAGGTCGGCGGCAGGCTGGCGGTGAGTTGGGCGATGGTCTTGGGTTCGAAGGTCGCCATCGGAATGCGAATGTCGCGCGCATGGTCGGCCGCCATGACGCCGGGGCCGCCGCCGTTGGTGATGATCGCCAGACGGTTGCCGCGCGGGCGGAAATGCGAGAACAGCGCGGCGGCGGCGGCGTACATCTGGCCGACGCAGGTCAGGCGCACCACGCCCGCGCGACGCAAGGCGGCGTCGAACACATCGTC